>SVJI01000041.1 GCA_015069065.1 Oscillospiraceae bacterium
AAGAACCTGAGTAATAGGGGAAAGGGTAAGACCATTATTCGCAATTTTTGCGAGAGTGTCACTGTCATATGCAACACCGCCGCCTGCACCGCCCAGTGTAAACGCAGGACGTACAATAACAGGGTAGCCGATTTTTTCAGCAATGCTGAGACATTCATCAACTGTTGTAGCAATGTCAGAGGGAATACAACCCTGTCCGATTTTAAGCATTGTTTCCTTGAAAAGCTCACGGTCCTCTGCGCGGTCAATAGCTTCGGCATTAGTACCAATAAGCTTAACGCCCATTTTGTCAAGGTAGCCTTCCTTATCAAGCTGCATTGCGATGGTAAGACCTGTCTGTCCACCGAGGGATGCTAAGAGACTGTCGGGACGTTCCTTTTCAATAATTCTCTTAATCGTATCTGTTGTAAGCGGCTCCAGATAGATTTCGTCAGCCAGAGCCTTGTCAGTCATAATTGTTGCAGGATTGGAGTTTACGAGGACAATGTTTATTCCCTCGTCACGAAGAACACGGCAAGCCTGAGCGCCTGCGTAGTCAAACTCGGCAGCCTGTCCGATTACGATAGGACCTGAGCCGATAACGAGTACCTTTTTGATGTCTTTATTCTTAGGCATTCTTGCTTCCTCCAATCATGTTAAAGAATTTTTCATATAAGAAGCCTGTTTCGTTCGGTCCGTCACCGTCTACAGGACGGAACTGGATGGAAAAGGCGTTCTTTTCATTATAATCAATACCCTCACAGCTCTTGTCATTGAGGTTTTCGTACGTTACGCACACATCCTTGGGAAGAGTGTCGCGAATTACCGCATAATTGTGATTTTGTGCAGTAATATATACTCTGCCGCTGTCAAGCTTTTTAACAGGCTGATTTGCACCGTGGTGTCCATACTTAAGCTTTTCACACTGTGCGCCGTTAGCCATAGCCAGAAGCTGATGACCGAGTCCTGTCGCAAAAATCGGCTTCTTACCGAAAATCTGTGCAATAGTTTTTATGATTTTTGCGCAGTCAGCAGGATTTCCGGGACCGTCTGAAAGATAAATTGCATCGTATGAAAGAAGCTCGTCCGCAGAAACGGAAGAGGGGAGAACAGTTACACAGGCACCTCTCTGTGTGAGGGCATTTATAGAGCTCTTTGTTGTTCCGAGGTCAAGCAGTGCAACCTTTACCGCTCCGTCCTCGTTAACAACGTACTTTTCCGTTGTACTTACGGTGTTTACTGCATCCTTTATATCAGCACAAGTAAATGCAGCTACAGAAGAAGGCTCTTTCGTAGTGATAAGTGCATTCATCGTACCTTCCTCGCGGATGATTTTCGTGATTTCACGTGTGTCTATACCTGAAATACCCATAACACCCTGCTTTTTAAGGAATTCATCAAGAGTTCCCTCGCAGCGGAAGTTAGACGGATCAGGGCAGATTTCGCGAACGATATATCCCTTTGCGTGTATTTTAGCACTTTCCATGTCGGAATAAATCATTCCGTAGTTACCAATCAGAGGATATGTCTGCAGAAGAATCTGTCCGTGATAACAGGGGTCAGTAAGCGCTTCAATATAGCTTCCCATACTGGTGAAAAAGACTAATTCTCCTACTTCCTGTGTCACTGCACCGAATGCTTCGCCGCAGAAAACCTTTCCGTTTTCCAGAATTAAATATGCTTTCATATAACCATGCCTTTCTGAAAATATTATATAGTAAGAAACAAAGCTCCTTAGTCAGCCATCAGAAGTACCATAACGGCTTTCTGTGCGTGGAGTCTGTTTTCAGCTTCCTCAAAAATCTCGTCTGAATGCTGCTCAATTACATCTCCGGTGATTTCTTCACCGCGGTGAGCAGGGAGACAGTGCAGTACCATTGCACACTCATTTGCTGATTTCATTAACTTGGAATTTATCTGGTAGTTTTTAAATATTTTAGCTCTTTCCTCAAATTCCTCTTCCTGACCCATGGATGCCCATACATCGGTGTAGAGAACATCCGCACCGCTTGCCGCTTCTACGACGTCGGGTGTGCAGGTGAATTTACCGTTTTCACTTGCCCATTTCATGATGTCACTGTCAGGCTCGTATCCCTTAGGACAGGCGATACTTACTTCCATGCCCATTTTGATACCGCCAACAATGAGAGAGTTTGCCATGTTATTGCCATCACCAACAAAGCACAGCTTAAGTCCCTCCAATGTACCTTTACGTTCACGTATTGTCATGAGGTCAGCTAACACCTGACAGGGGTGGCAGTAATCGGTAAGACCGTTTATGATCGGAATATCACCGTAGGAGGCAAAATCCTCTACTTCTTTTTGTTCAAAGGTACGAATCATTATACCGTCGAGGAATCTTGACAATACCCTTGCAGTATCCTGTACAACCTCACCACGACCTATCTGCAAATCTCTGGGGCTGAGGAACAGTGCGCTGCCGCCTAAATCAAACATACCTACTTCAAAGGATACACGTGTTCTTGTCGATGATTTCTGGAAAATCATACCCAATGTTTTTCCCTTTAACAGATGATGTTCGATACCGTTTCTTTTTTCATATTTAAGCTTGTCTGCAAGGTCGAGAATTTTTACAATCTCCTCCTTGGAAAGGTCGCCCAGTTTAAGTAAATGTTTCATATCTTACATGCCTCCTTGATAATGTTGAGAGCGCAGCTAAGCTGCTCCTTGGTTATGTTAAGCGGGGGAAGAAGTCTTACCCTGTCTTTTGCGGTGAGTACCAGTACACCGTTTTTGATACAGGTGTTTACAACTTCCTTCGCTTCCTTTGTTGTTTTAAGACCAATCATAAGTCCCAGTCCTGATATATCCTCAATTCCGCTTACGCCGGAAAGCTCGTCACGGATAAACTGTGCCTTTTCCCAAACGGTTTCCAAAAACTCATCAGTAAGTCTTGAAAGCACGTTTATAGCACCGCTGCAGCAAACAGGGTTACCACCGAATGTAGAACCGTTAAGACCGGGGGAGAAAATATCCTTAACCTTTTCACCCAGCATGGTTGCACCCAGCGGAAGTCCGCCACCGAGTCCCTTTGCCGTGGTAACTACATCAGGATTTATTCCATAGTGCATATATGCGTAAAGCTTGCCGGTTCTGCCGTTACCTGTCTGCACTTCATCGCAAATAAGGATTAGGTCATTTTCCTGACAAAGCTTGTAAACCTCTTTCACAAAATCACTCTGCAGAGCATTCACACCGCCCTCGCCCTGAACAATTTCAATCATGATGGCACAGCATTTATTGTTTTTCACTGCATCAGAAAGTGCATCGATATCATTCGGGGGTGTATGTACAAAACCGGGGGTCAGCGGCAGAAAATCCTTGTGGAAATTTTCTTGTCCTGTAGCCGCCAGTGTAGTGTGTGTTCTGCCGTGAAAGCTCTTTTCGAGGGTAATGATGGTGTAGTAATCTTCGCCCTTGTTAAGTGCGCCGTATCTGCGTGCAGCTTTTATTGCACATTCGTTTGCCTCTGCACCTGAATTGGAGAAGAATACGTTTTTCATCCCTGTCCTCTCGCACAGCATTTGCGCCAGAGTTGCACAGGGGGAGGTGTAGTAGAGGTTTGATGTGTGTGCAAATGTGTCAAGCTGTGCCTTAACTGCACTGACCCATTCATCGTCACAGCAACCAAATGTGTTTACGGCGATACCGCTTCCCATGTCGATATATTCCTTATTATCAATATCTCTCAGAACAGAGCCCTTTCCACCGACAATTTCCACAGGAAAACGCCCGTAGGTGGGAGCCACATATTTTTTGTCTTTCTCAAAAGTGTTCATAGTGATTCATGCCTTTCTGCATTGTATGTTTTAATGTTCGCAAAACGGTGCGGATTATTCTAATTCGCACCGTGAGTTATACTATATTCACTCCCCGGCAACGAACATAGTACCGATACCTTCGTTAGTCAAGGTCTCGATAAGTATTGCGTGGGGGATTCTTCCGTCAATGATAAATACTTTTTTAACGCCACTGTTAATAGCATCGATACAACACTCTACCTTTGGAATCATTCCGCCGGAGATAATGCCATCCTCCATGAGAGAGGGAGCTTCGCTTACCAGAATTTTGGAAATAAGCGTAGAAGGGTCATCCTTATCACGAAGAATACCCTCAATATCTGTCATGGAAATAAGACTTTCAGCGCCAAGAATTCCTGCAATTTTTGCAGCGGCAGTATCGGCGTTTATGTTATAAACATTGCCTTCATTGTCACATGCCACTGTTGAAATAACAGGGATATATCCTTTTTCAAGGACATCTGTAATAGGCTCTACATTTACGTTTGTGATTTCACCAACGTATCCAAGCTCCTTGTTGAGAAACTCTGCCTCAATCATATGTCCGTCAATACCGCACAGACCAACTGCTTTTCCGCCCTTATGGTGAAGCAGATTTACCAGGTTTTTGTTAACCTTTCCAGCAAGTACCATCTGTACGATGTCAACAGTTTCCTTGTCGGTAACACGAAGTCCGTTAATAAACTGTGTTTCCTTGCCAACCTGCTTAAGCATCTGGGTGATTTCGGGGCCGCCACCGTGAACAAGAACAACCTTTATACCAATAAGTGAAAGCAAAACGATATCGCCCATTACTGCGTCCTTGAGTTCATCATTTATCATGGCATTTCCGCCGTATTTTACCACAACAATTTTATTTGTATATTTTTGTATGTAGGGAAGCGCCTGGGTTAAAACCTCTGCTCTCTGGGCGTTTGTCATTGTAATTTCCTCCAACATTTGTTACTTTTCGTTGCGAAGTGATGGTGTTGCCATCACTATCACTATCACTATCACGTTCTGTAGTCGCCGTTTATTTTTACATAATCGTAGGTGAGGTCGCATCCCCATGCAGATGCACAGTATTCACCATCGTTAAGTTCTATTATAATATCAATTTCCTTTTCAAGCAATATTTTCTTTGCAATTTCCTCAGAAAAATTTACTCCGGCGCCGTTTTTGCAAACCAAGATAGTTCCTTCCTTTGATTTAAAGGAAACATCTATCTTGTTAACATCAACATCTGCACCGCTGTATCCGATAGCACAAAGAACTCTGCCCCAGTTTGCATCTGCACCAAACATTGCAGCTTTGAGGAGTGAAGAGCAAATAACTGATTTTGCTACAGTTTTTGCACATTTTTCATCCTTGGCACCGCTTACACTACATTCGAGAAGCTTGGTTGCGCCCTCGCCGTCACCTGCAATCATTTTGCACAGATATACAGTTACGGTGTTGAGTGCCTTTGCAAAGGTTTCAAAATCTGCACCCTCAGAATCAATAAGCTCATTTCTGGCAAGACCGTTTGCCATAACACTGACCATGTCATTTGTAGAGGTGTCTCCGTCGATACTAACCATGTTAAAGGTGTTCTTTATATCTGCAGATAATGCCTTTTGAAGCATTGCAGGGGAAATAGCGGCATCTGTTGTAATGAATACAAGCATTGTTGCCATGTTTGGGTGAATCATTCCGCTGCCCTTTGCGATAGCACCCATCTTACATTCTTTGCCGCCAAGAGTAAAGCTGATAGCTATTTCTTTTTTTACAAGGTCTGTTGTCAGAATTGCCTCTGACGCATATTCTCCGTGGCATATATCTCTGCCCAGACCCTTGACAAGCTCCGGCATAGAGTTTTTAATGGGTTCTATGTTAAGCGGCTGACCGATAACTCCGGTGGATGCCACGATAACATCCTTTGCATCAATTCCTGTTTCTGCAGAAACCAGACTGCACATCTGACGTGCAACATCCAATCCGTCTGCATTACAGGTGTTGGCATTGCCGCTGTTGCATATTACAGCGCGGGCATAGCCGTCGGAAATATTTTCCTTTGTCACAGTAAGGGGGGCACCCTTGACCAGATTTGTTGTATATGTAGCTGCTGCTGCAGCTTTTTCGCTGCTCATGATAAGTGCTACGTCGCGTTTGGTACGGTTTTTACGTATTCCGCAATGTACACCGTTTGCGGTAAAACCCTGCGGTGCACATATGCCGCCTTTAATTATATTAAACATCAGAATCATCCTTTCATATATCAAGCATACTTGCAGGGGCAGATCCCATTGCAATATTCATACATTCCAGTGCCGCACCGGATGCACCCTTGCCGAGGTTGTCATACCGTGCGATAAGGAGAATTCTCTCCTCGTTTCCACATACACCTATCTGCATCGAATCCTTAAAGGAAAGAGCGTTCGCGCTGATAAGACCATCTTCGTCCATATTCTCGCAGTAGGTAACTATATCTGTGTTATACTTTTCCTTGTATGCATTTTTAATATCTTCAACACTAAAGCCGTCGTTAAGCTGACTTTTGAAAAGCGGAACTGTTACTGCCATGCCACTGTAGAAGTCGGAAACAATAGGGCAGAAAACAGGCTCGTTTTTAAGACCGGTCATCTTCTTCATTTCAGGAAGATGCTTGTGCTTTTGTCCTAACGCATACTGGCGCGGTGCATCAAGGAGCGCTTCTCTGTCAGCATCCTCATACTGGGCAATCATTTTTTTACCGCCGCCGCTGTAGCCTGTAATACTGTGACAAGTAAGCAATACATCGGGGGAGATAATCCCCTTTTCAATCAGCGGATAAACAAGTGCTATAAATCCGCTTGCGTGGCATCCCGGAACTGCAATTCTTTTTGAAGATGCAACTTTTTTGAAATGCTCATCAGAAAGCTCGGGAAAACCGTATGCCCATCCATCGTCTGTTCTGTGTGCAGTTGATGTATCAAGGACAACAACGTTTTCGTTTTCAATCATCCCTACAGCCTCAATTGCTGCTGCATCGGGAAGACATAAAAAGGCGATGTCACACTCATTAAGGGCTTTTTTACGTGCTGCGTTATCCTTTCTCAGCTCTTCCGGAAGCCTTATAAGCTCAATGTCAGTTCTCTGTGATATTCTATTTAAAATGCGAAGTCCTGTGGTGCCGGCACTTCCATCGATAAATACCTTTTTCATAAAAGCATCTCCCCGATAAAAATTTCGTTTTGTATATTTTACTCTATTTTGCATAAATATGCAAGCTTTTTGTATAAAATTTCTTATTTTTTTTAAAAACGGCTTAAAACATGGGATAAAATCAAGAATATCGTGCATAATTATAAGATAACTCTGCCTCATACATAAACTAATTCATTATACCATACAACAGTACAATAAGTAAAGAAAAATTTTAACAAATAGAGGCAGTAATCGACAATTTATTTTGTTGACTTTTTACCTTATTATGGTATAATTATAACAGAAAGAGGGAATTTTCCTCAATAGTACTGAATACAGCGGCAAAGGTAAGCATAAATGTACATATAGGGGTGTGCAGGGCATATCTTTATGAAAAACCGTGGATTAGAAAAGGAGAAAATAATGGCGAAAAAATTAAAATTAAAGATTATACCTCTTGGCGGATTGAATGAAATCGGCAAGAATATTACTGCCTTTGAAGTAGGCGGTGATATTCTTGTACTCGATTGCGGAATGGCTTTTCCCGATGACAGTATGTACGGAGTGGACTGCGTAATTCCCGACATGACGTATCTTATCAATAACAAGGATAGGGTAAAGGGTATTGTAATTACTCATGGACATGAGGACCATATTGGAAGTATCGCATATCTTTTGCGCAGTGTCAATGCGCCTGTGTATGGTACACGGCTTGCACTGGGACTTATCGAACAGAAGCTTAAGGAGCACGGAATCCTCAGTGTTGCGAAGTTAAACCGTGTTACTGCAGGTGACAGTGTGAATATATGCAAAAATATCAGCGTTGAATTTATCCGTGTTAATCACAGTATCAGTGACGCTGTAGGCATGGCTATCAAAACCCCTGTGGGCACAGTTGTTCATACAGGTGACTTTAAGATTGACTGTACTCCGATTGAGGGCAGCATGATTGATTTGGCACGCTTTGGCGAGCTTGGTAAAAAGGGTGTTCTGGCACTTATGAGTGACTCTACCAATGTTGAGCGCCCCGGATATACCATGAGTGAACGTACAGTGGGCGAAACCTTTGAAACAATTTTCAAGGGCAGACGTTCCAGAATATTTGTTGCAACCTTCGCTTCAAATGTTGACCGTGTGCAGCAGATTATAAATGCGGCAGTCCGTAACCGGCGTAAGGTTGCAGTGTCGGGCAGAAGCATGATAAATATTATCGACGTTGCCTCGACTCTGGGTTATCTTAAAATTCCCGAGGGTACGCTTATCCCAATAGAGGATGTGAAGAAGTATCAGGACCATCAGCTTGTTATTATTACAACAGGCAGTCAGGGCGAGCCTATGAGTGCTCTTACAAGGATGGCGTTCTCCGACCATAAAAAGGTAGAAATCGGAAAGGGAGATTTGGTAATAATTTCTGCATCGCCTATCCCGGGAAATGAAAAAACTGTTTCAAACGTGATAAATGAGCTTTACCGCAAGGGGGCGGAGGTTGTTCACTCCGCACTTAACGAGGTTCATGTATCAGGACATGCCTGCAGGGAAGAGCTGAAAATCATAATGGGACTTGTAAAGCCCAAATACTTTATCCCTGTCCATGGAGAGAGCCGTCACTTAAGACGTCATGCAATGCTTGCTGAGGAAATGGGAATCCCCTCAAAAAATATATTTAAGCTTGAAAACGGCAGTGTTCTGGAATTTTCTGCCGGAAGTGCCAAGGTAACAGGCAGTGTTCAGGCAGGTGAAGTGCTTGTTGACGGATACGGTGTAGGGGATGTCGGCAGCATAGTCCTCCGTGACAGAAAGCATCTGGCAGAGGACGGTATAATCATGGTTGTTATGGCAATCAACGGAAAAACACATAAGATGGCTGCAGAACCGGAGGTTATTACGCGCGGATTTGTATATATGCGTGATAATGAGGGACTTATGGAGCAGCTTAAAAATATTGCAACAGTTACACTTCAGGATACTCTGATTTCCAAGCATCATGATTGGAATACCATCAAAAATAATGTCAAGAGTGCCCTTGGAAACTATATATATGAGGGAACTCACAGAAAGCCGATGATTCTTCCTGTTATTATGGATGTGTAACGGAGAATTTCCCAAAATTTAAATTACAAAGGAATAACTAAGTTATGTTTAAATTACTGAATCAAGACGGCCGTGCGCGCAGAGGTACGTTTAAAACTGTTCACGGCACAATACAGACCCCTGTTTTTATGAATGTGGGAACATCTGCGGCTATCAAGGGCGCAGTTTCATCAATGGATTTGAAAGAGATTGGTTGTCAGGTGGAGCTTTCAAACACATACCATCTACACGTGCGTCCGGGGGATGAGCTTATCCGTGACATGGGCGGACTGCATAAATTTATGAATTGGGACAGACCGATTCTTACCGACAGCGGCGGATTTCAGGTGTTTTCACTGGCATCGCTCAGAAAAATAACGGAGGAGGGCGTTGCGTTCCAGTCCCATGTAGACGGAAAACGTATTTTTATGGGACCGGAGGAAAGTATGCAGATACAGTCAAATCTTGCCTCTACAATAGCAATGGCGTTTGATGAATGTATCGAAAACCCTGCACCGTATGACTATGTAAAAAACTCCTGTGACAGGACGTATCGCTGGCTAGAGCGTTGTAAGGCGGAGATGGAACGTCTTAACGCATTGCCCGATACTATTAACAAAAATCAGATGCTTTTCGGCATAAATCAGGGTGGAACCTACGAGGATTTGCGTATTGAGCATATGAAACAGATTGCACAGCTGGATTTGGACGGTTATGCCATAGGCGGACTTGCCGTTGGAGAAAGTGCAGAGGAGATGTATCGTATAATCGATGCAGTAGAGCCGTATATGCCAACTGATAAGCCACGCTATCTTATGGGTGTTGGAACTCCGCAGAATATTCTGGAGGCAGTAGAGCGCGGTGTGGATTTCTTCGATTGTG
>SVJI01000042.1 GCA_015069065.1 Oscillospiraceae bacterium
CCATGAACGGAAAACTGCCTCTACAGCGCCCATAAGCTGCTGCTTGGGGTCTGTGGGGAAGTCCTTACCGATTTTTGATTTATATTCTGCCTTAAACTGCTCAGCGAGAGTCTTAAGATCCTCTGCTGTCAGGTCTATATCATTCTTAACGCCCTTAGCTTCCTTCATTTCGTCGATAAGCTGCTCGAAATACTTCTTACCAACTTCCATAACTACGTCAGAATACATCTGAATGAATCTTCTGTAGCAGTCGTAAGCCCATCTTGCGTTGCCGCTCTTAGCAGCCATAGCCTCAACAACGTCCTCGTTAAGACCAAGGTTGAGGATAGTATCCATCATACCGGGCATAGAAGCTCTTGCACCGGAGCGAACAGATACGAGAAGAGGATTTTCCTTATCGCCGAATTTCTTTCCGCAAACTTCCTCCATCTTTCCGATGTATTCCATAATCTGTGCCTGAATATCATCGTTGATTTTGCGTCCGTCCTCGTAATACTGTGTGCAGGCCTCTGTTGTGATTGTGAAGCCCTGAGGAACAGGAAGACCGATGGCGGTCATTTCAGCAAGGTTAGCACCCTTACCACCGAGAAGATTTCTCATGGTAGCGTTACCTTCGCTGAAGAGATAAACAAATTTTGTCATCTGATAAACCTCCTACAAATTTTTTATAATTATCTATTTTTGTCGCACCTAATATAATACAACATTTTTTGATGAAATGCTAGTCTTTTTTTAAAAAATTACAAATTTAAGTCATTTTCGTTAAGATTTGATGTAAATAATCGAGAGATTTGGGCAAATTTCCCAAATGATAACGCAAGAAAGGCTCTGTAATGCCTGAAAGAGAGCGACAAACCTCTGCGTCATATGTGCAGTAAAGCGCATCCTTCAGGGAGCTTTCCGTTATGTACTGTGCCAGACGGATTTGTGCGTCATGAATGGGTAATGCGTCAGGTGTCTTATGCTCCGTGCATCTGACCTCACCCTCGGAAACACAGAAGAAGCATCCCTTTTCTCCGCAGGGACACTCATGGGAAAACTCAGGTACAATTCCGCAAAGGTCCATAAGCTTAAGCTCAAACACCGCTTTTAAGAGTGGGGCGCTGTCCTTTCTGCGGCACATTACATACAGAGTATTTAAAAGCAGCCGCACTTCCTCCTGCGCCTGTGTTCCGCACTGCACGCACATCTCGCACAGGGCAGCAAAATAAGCACCGTACGATAATAACTCAACATCCGCGGATAAATCGCGGAAGCTTTCATTAAGGTCGGCGCTTATAAGGGAATAAAAACCGTCTTTAATTTTTTTCAGCACAAAAGAGGAGTAGCACAGCGGGGCACAGGCACCCTTACTTTGGTGCTTAAGACTGCGTATGCCCTTTGCAATTACCGTCAGCTTTCCGTCTGTAGGGGACAGGAGCGTAAGCATACGGTCATTTTCCCCGCTTTGGCTTGCACGTACAACTATTGCGTCTGTTTTGATGGTGTTTTCTGACATTTGAATTCTTCCTTATGCCTTGTATGCTGTTTGTATTTTACATATATATCGATATTTCCCGTGCTGGTAAACATATCCCACATAATACTGTTTGTTCTTGACATATAATCACCTCACAGTTATTATGTGGAACTGTCAATTTTTAATAACTTGAAAAATTTTCTTTTAATCTTTTGTAAATCCCAGTTCTTTGAGTGCGCTGCCTTTATTTCTCCAATCCTCACGAACCTTTACCCACAACTCCAGATATACTTGTGTATCCAGAAGCTTTTCTATGTCTTTTCGTGCGTATGAGCCTATACGTTTGATTGCTTCGCCTTTTTTTCCGATAATAATAGGCTTGTGACTTGCCTTTTCACAGTAGATAACGGCAGTGATTTTTGTTAAATCGTCGCCCTCTTCCATTTTTTCGATTTCAACGGCAGTTCCGTGGGGAACTTCTCTGTCTAAAAGACGGAGAATCTTCTCGCGTATTATTTGGGCAGACATTTCCCTTAGTGTACTGTCGGCATAGATATCTGTGGGGTAGAATGGCTCGCCCTCATCAAAATGCTTTAATATTTCGTCACGAAGAGCATTGACACCGTCTTTTTTCAGTGCGCTTATCGGTACGATAGCTGAAAAACTGCCCTCGCGCGAAAATGCGTCAATCTGGGGGAGAAGAGCCTCTTTTTCAACTGTATCCGCCTTGTTTATTGCAAGTATTAACGGAATTTGCTTGCTTAATGCATTTCTTATGATATTTTTTTCCAAATCGTAGATTTCCTTACCTGCTTCGACAACCAATACTGCAACATCCACGTCGGCAAGGCTTCCGCCTGCAGCATTGTTCATATATTCGCCAAGCTTTGTGCGGGGGGAGTGCATACCGGGGGTATCAACAAATACAATCTGGTAGTTGTCACCGTTATCAATCGCGGCAAGGTTTGTCCGTGTAGTCTGCGGCTTATTGGAAACGATAGCCGCCTTTTCCCCGATAAAAGCATTGGTAAGTGTGGATTTGCCCACATTCGGTCTGCCTACGATGGCTGCAAAGCCTGATTTAAAATTACTCATTATTCTATTCCTTTCATCCGATGAGGTTTTTTATAAAGTCAATTCCGTGGGGTATAAATATTATAAGACCCCCTATGGCGGCGCCGATACTTATGACAAGGACTGCCCCTGCAGCGGCATCCTTTGCACGCTTTGCATACATGTTAAATACGGCGGTTGAGATGTTAATTGCATTTTCAATAGCTGTATTGATAAGTTCGGCACATATTACGGCACCGCACAGTGAAACTACAATTGCCGTTTCCGTTCTTGAAAGTCCAAACAGCACTGCGCAGACCACAACCAGTATTGTCATAACAAAGTGTATTCGCATATTGCGCTCCTCCTTAAGGAGCGTCATTATGCCGTCAATGGCGTGGCGCAGACTATCTGTGAAGCTATGATTTTTCATATGTTAAATTCCTCTTAATATTATTTTCAGCGATGAAGCTCCATTATGTCCATAATTTCCTTTTCACGGCCTCGCATAACTGAGGTGTAGGGTTCTTCCATATGATCAAAGCCAAGCAGGTGAAGTGTGCTGTGAACGGTGAGGAAGCCGACCTCCCTCTGCAGGGAATGACCGTATTCCTCCGCCTGTGCTTTTGCTCTTTCAAGTGAGATTACGATATCTCCCAAAAGGAGCATATCTCCGTCATAATCGCCGCTTTCCTCGAGCATTACGCCGTCTTGGTCAAATTCCAGAATAGGAAAGCTCAGTACATCTGTTGGGGCATCAATTTCCCTGTGTTCTTTATTTATTTGCTGTATTCCCTCGTTATCGGTTATGAGAATACTTACCTCAAAATCGGTTTCATCGTCTGCTCCAACGGTCTGCAGAGTTGTTGCAACGGCTTTCTGCATAATTTCGGAAAGCTCGTCTGTGAATTCAAGCTTGTCCTGCTCGTTTTCAATAATAAACTGTATCATAATAATTCTCCTCATTCATATTTTATTCGCTCGTGGAAGTAACCGCCCAGCGTTTTTGTGATTACATTAATAACTGTTTCAAGCTCGCTGAAGGTGAGGTTACACTGCGAGAATTGTCCCGAATTTACCCTCTCGGTGGCAAGGCGGCGAACCATTGCCTCAATTTTATTTTCGCTCTTGTCCTCAATACTTCTCACTGCCGCCTCGCAGGAGTCTGCCAGCATTACAATAGCGGCTTCCTTAGTCTGGGGGACAGGACCCGGATAAGTAAACTTCGTTTCGTCAGCATTCTTATCAAGCTCTTTTGCCCTTATCAGGAAATACCCTGTGGTGGTAGTGCCGTGATGCTGAGCAATTATGTCACATATATCCTTTGGCAGACGGTTTTTTTCTGCAATTTCAACTCCGTCGGTAACATGGCTGATGATAATGGACGAGCTTTCCTCAGGGGCAAGTGAATCGTGAGCATTTTTGTCATACTGATTCTCCCTGAAATAAAGCGGGTGGCGGAGCTTCCCTATGTCGTGGTAATACGCCCCTACACGTGCCAGCAAGGCATCTGCACCAATGCTGCGTGCGGCAATTTCAGAAATATTTGCCACAGTAAGCGAATGATGATATGTTCCGGGGGCTTCTATCAAAAGCTTCTTAAGGAGCTTATTTTCAGGATTTGCAAGCTCGGAAAGCTTCATCGGGGTTGTTGCATTAAAAATCCATTCAAAAAGGGGCAGAGAGCCTATCGTTACAAGCCCTGACAAAAATCCGCCCAGAAATCCCTTAATAAACGAGCCGAGTGCTGTCATGGCACCGCTTGATTCTATAAGGGTCATGGTGCAAAAAACCAGTCCGTAAAAAATCGATGATATGAATGTTGCCGGTAAAAGGTGAGAGCGCCTTTTAACAGCGGCAAAGCAGTACGCGGATATAGTACCCGCCACGATAAGACAAACAGTATATCCCCAGTATGCGTCAAATGCAATAGCGCAGAATATCGACAGAACGAGGTTTGTTATAATTGCTGTCTGCGGGGTGGAGAAAAGCGTAACTATACCGGGGAAAACACCTGCAGGTATCAGGGAAATGAATTTTTCCGGAATGTACTTTGCCCCGTAGAATGTCATTAAGATGACTAAAAGTCCTACCAGTGATGCAATCGGAATTGCAGTGGGGAATTTCTTCCTCTGCTTTGCAAAATAGAATAAAAGAATTATATAGCATACGGAAAGAAGAAGTATTATTCCCACAGTATAGGTGGGGGCGAGGGGATTTGTTCCCTTGAGGATTCCCAGTGTGCCGAGCATATTGAGCTGCGCCTCGGAAACAATTTCACCCTTACGCACAATTATCTGATTCTTTTTATATTCAATTTCGGGGACGGAGCTTGCGGCAGCCTCGCGTCTGCGCTCTGTTTCTTCTTCGTCGAGCTCTAAGTTCTCTGTAAGAACGAGCGAGCATATCTGGGCGGCTGCTTTCTTCTGTGCATCTGTCAGCTTGAGAGAGTCGATTTTGTCACTGCATTTCTTATTAGCTGCGGCAAGGTCTGATATGCCGTCCGTCATGATGGCATTTACAATATCACCAATTTTGCGCATCTGGGAAAACTCGGACTCCGAAGAACCCATTACGGAAAGGACAGAGCTTTCGGAGACATTAAGCTTCGCCTTTGCCTGCAGTTGTGCGGCAAGGGCGGCAGTGCTTTTTTCCTCTTCACTGCGCAGTGTGGTGGCAAGTGCAAAGAAGTCTGATATCGCATCTACTGCACTGAGCCTTTTATCATCATTTGTGACATATACGTTAGCCACGCTTTTGCGTGCGGCTTCACGCCCTGCATTAGTTGTGGTGGTATCGATTATGGCACGCGGTGCATAAATATCGTCTGTGGATACGTCCCCGACCTTCAAATCAACCTGACCTGAACGATTGGAGCAAAGAATCACAAATACTATCAGTATAAAACAAACCAGTGTAATTACAGCGTGCATTGCGTTATTAAAAAACGACTTTATCATAACTTTCACTGCCTTTTCTCAAATCGCTCATATGCGGCGATAATCTTCTGTACCAGAGGGTGTCTCACAACATCCTTGTCTGATAAATAGGAAAAATCAAGTCCTTCGATATTTTTCAGTATTTTAGCGGCATCCTTAAGACCGCTGCGCTTCCCGTCAGGGAGGTCAATCTGCGTAACGTCACCTGTTATTACCGCCTTTGACCCGAAGCCTATACGGGTAAGGAACATTTTCATCTGCTCTGGGGTGGTGTTTTGCGCTTCGTCAAGGATTATGAAAGCATCATCAAGTGTACGTCCGCGCATATAGGCAAGGGGCGCGATTTCGATAACACCGCGCTCAAGGTACTTCTGATAATTCTCCATGCCGAGCATATCGCCCAGAGCATCATAAAGCGGGCGGAGATAGGGGTCAACCTTCATCTGCAAATCACCGGGGAGAAATCCCAGCTTCTCACCTGCTTCAACGGCAGGGCGGGTAAGGATAATACGGCTGACTTCCTTTCTGCGGAAAGCATCCACCGCCATGGCAACAGCGAGGTAGGTTTTTCCTGTACCTGCAGGGCCGATGGCGATAACCACCGTGTTATCACGTATTTTTTGAATATAGTTTTTCTGACCGTGGGTTTTACACTTAACGCTTTTTCCCTTGGCAGTTATGCATATATAGTCACCCTTTGCAGGGGGGATATATTCAATATCCTCATTTACCGAGAAAATGGCGTAGCGTATATTCTGCTCAGTCAACACCTCGCCGATTTCCACCTCATCCATAAGGCGGCTGAGAACTGCATAGGCACGGTCAGCATTGTCTCCTATAATTTTTATCTGTGTATCTTTGTTTGTTATCCTTACACCCATTTCACGCTCGATGAGCTTGATGTTTGCATCAAAGCTCCCGAACAGTGACATGACGGTGTCTGTACTCTTTGCCTCAAGAATTCTTTCCATCTGTTTCTCCTTTTTCGCTTTGAAAATCCTCTGCCGCCTGTTCCAATGGAACTTCCTTATCCGTGCGGACAAGACACTCGGCTGTAAAGGTAGCGGTATATTCGTTCTCCCCCTCAGAGACGACCTCTGTAAGATTTATTATTTCCATATCATTTTTTAAAAGTGAGTCTGTAAACGCTTTTCTTCGGATCTCGAGCATCTTTTCCACATCTGTGTCTGTGCTTGTGACGTCAACCTCAAGATAGTCGATTTTAGAAAATGATACACCAAGCAGTGGCAGAGCATACTTTCTTTCTATTTTATCATATTCAGCATATGAAATTCCACTGTTTAGTGAAAATTTTATATTATTTTTTTTCAAATTTAATGCAAATACGCTTTTCTTCTTTCCTGTCGGAGTTTTGGTGTAGGTTTTTTTGGGGATAATGACGGTCTTTTCTTCAAATAAACGCAGTGTTACGTTTCCGCATGCGTGGTGGTAGTAGGTGGGAATATTCTCGTTTTCACTCCTGAAAACGCCTGTTATTATTACCTGACCTTTTTCTACCCACGCACCCTCGCTTACGAGAGGATGACCGCAGTAAACCTGCATCTTTTCAACTACACCGCTATGGGTTGCAATTACATCAGCAGGCTCATGTATTTCGTTCATGGCAGGTTTCGGGGTGCGTTCCTTCACCTTTACAAGTGCACTGCTCCCCTTAAGGTCCACCCACAGCCAAGACACTTCGTCAAGAGCCAGAATGGCGTTGCGCTTGATGGCGTACTGGTCAACCTTATGTTTCAGCGCGCCTATGTATATGCCGTTTTCCGATATGACCTCCCTGACCTGTGCCTGAAGCTTTTTGTCACCGCCCTCAATTTCAACTCTCCATATAAAAAGGGAAAATATAAATGCAGCCACAAGGAAAATTGCAGGGAGAACGAGGAGAAGAACTCTCTTTTTATACCTTTGCAGAACTATCGGCAGACCAAAGCTTTCGACGAGGGTAAGAGTCAGTTTTTCGGGTGCGCTTTCAAGGAGCTTGTCGCCGCCGCGCTTACTTACACAGAAGGTCAGCGAATCTTCGCCTGTGCGTCTGATGTTGTGAACATATATTTTGCTGCTGGAGGCGATGTTTAAAATCCTTTCGGGAAATCTGCCCTCCGCTTTTATGATGTAACTGCCTTTAATACAGTTTATTATTGTGCCGAACATGGAAAATCACTCCTTTAATAATAAATTGTATGTTTCAGCTTTTTGCAGAATACCTTATATAATGAGGAGGATGAAAAATGAGAAAAAAAGAACCCCGTGCGGCACGTATTGCCGAGGCGCTTGACTTGCCGCTGGACATAATCTGTGACATTCCCAGAACAGAAATCATGGGAAATACGAGTATAAATGTCGAAAATTTCAGAGGTATTCTGGATTATAACGAAAGCTGTGTAAAGATAAATACAACTGTTGGAATTATAAAAATTGAGGGGGATGAGCTTTTTATTGAAAGTATTACGGATGAGGGCGCGTTCATAAAAGGAAAAATTATTCGTGTTGAATTTATCTGATTTTTATTGAAAGGTGGTAATCAGATGTTGTTTTTTGTTATCTGTGCCTGCTTTGCGCTTTTTCCTGCGCAGGTGCTTGCAGGCGCGCAAAGCGGACTGGCACTGTGTATAAATGCCGTTATACCGTCGCTATTGCCATTTATGCTGTTTTCTGCGTGTATTATAAAAAGTAATTTTTCAAGACCGTTGGGTGCGGCGTTATCCAAGGTGCTTTCACCCATTACAGGGATGAGCCCTGACGGCTGCGTGTGCTTTATCACAGGGTTACTGGGTGGGTACGGAGCAGGGGCGCGGGCGGTGCTTGAAAGCTATAACGAAAATCATATATCGGAGGAAGAAGCACAGAGGCTTCTGGCTTTCTGTAATAATGCAGGTCCGCTTTTTATTATGGGTACTGTGGGGGTAGGCTTTTTTTCAAGTAAGTCTGTGGGAGCGATGCTGTTTTTTGTGCAGGTAGTTACAGCCATAATCTGCGCCCGTATTTTTTCAGGGGATTTTAAGAAAAGGAATATTTCCGTAAAGGAAGAATGGGATTTCTATAAAAAAAATAAGCCCCCCATTGGAGGACTTATTACTAAATCTGCCATAGAAAGCGGCAGTGCAATTATTACCGCCTGTGTTTTCGTTATCGCTTTCAGTGCGATACTGGAAATTCTGCCCTTTGGAAGCTACAGTCTCCTTACAGGAGTGCTGGAGGTTACGCGGGGAACTGCCGAGATGTCGCGTCAGGGAATGAGTACACTGCCTGTTGTAAGTGCGATTCTTTCCTGGGGCGGAATGAGCGTGCATTTTCAGGCAAATGCACTGTGTGATGGCAAATTCCGCATGAACACATACTATGTCGGAAAAATACTGGCAAGTATGATTTCCTTTTTAATAACCAAGCTAGTATGCGGTGATACGAATATCTTTTTATTGACGGCTGTGCTGATTATTGCACTTTTACTAATTGGAGCGGTAGTCAGATTTCTGTTTTCCCCAAAATTTGCTCGGCAACACGTATTCCGTCAACGGCGGCACTCATAATACCGCCTGCATAGCCTGCGCCCTCTCCGCAGGGGTAAAGTCCGTTAACACTTGACTGCAAATCCTCTCCGCGTACAATACGCACAGGGGAGGAGGAGCGGCTTTCCACAGCGGTAAGCACCGCATCAGGCAGTGCAAAGCCACGGAGCTTTCTGTCCATAAGGGTTATACCGTCACGGATGGAATGTGCTATAAACTCGGGGAAAAGCTGCATCAGGTTACTGGGTGTTACACCAACAGGGTAGGTGGGTGACACACAGCCCAACGATACACTTTTCTGCCCCTTTATAAAATCGGCAGAGGTCTGCACAGGTGCGAAGTAATTACCGCCACCCATATAAAATGCGCTTTTTTCAAGCTTTTGCTGAAAGTGCATACCGCTTAATACATCGTCACCCTCAAAATCTGTCGGGAGAATACTTACTAAAACGGCACTGTTGGCGTTTTCACCGTCACGCGCGAAATTACTCATTCCGTTTGTGACAACGGTGTTTTCCTCGCTGGCAGCGGCTACTACACTGCCGCCCGGACACATACAGAAGGTATATACCCCTCTGCCGTCCTTAAGGTGTACTGCCATTTTATAATCGGCAGCGGGAAGCTCGGTTGCATATTCGTGATAGAGTGCTTCGTTAATAAGCTTTTGAGGATGCTCTATCCTGACGCCCACGGAAAAAGGCTTACGCTCCATTATAATATTATGCGAGTGAAGCATTTTTACAGTGTCGCGCGCACTGTGACCAATAGCAAGTATCAGGGTATCGGTATCAATATCTCCTCTGGAGGTTTTGATGCCGGTAATTTTATTGTCATTTACATATATGTCCGTTAGTTTGCAGCCGAAGCGTACCTCACCGCCAAGCGATATAATTTCGTT
>SVJI01000043.1 GCA_015069065.1 Oscillospiraceae bacterium
AGTCGAGGTCTTTTAAAAGCTTCTGCGTAAATGCCTGCTCGTCATCTATGCCAAACACCACTCTATGTATAGGCTCAAACTCCAGTACATCGTCATGGATGTTTTCAATCTCAACCAGACAGAATCTTGCAGGGTGAGATTCTCTCTCCGCTTCGGAAAGGGACGGCTTAAGATTTTCCCAACAGGTTTTTGCCGTTGCGAGTGAATGATTGCCGTCACCCACTGCAAATACGAGGCCGTCGGGGGCATTTTCTGCAAACTTTTCCACATTTGCCATAAATTCGTCTGCATTTTCGCCATCTACGAGCCATCCGCACAGGTGTCCGCCCTCTGCCATCAGCTCAAAGTCATAGAGCTTCTCGCCCTTTTTCACCTGTTCTACGAGAGTTTTCTCCGCATCGTCTACAAGGAGCATCACATGGGGAAGCTCCAGCGGAGCATTCTCCCTGATTTTAACGCGCGGGGGGATTCTTTCAAGTACAGTACCCTCTGTAGCACGAATGGGGCACTTAACGCCCTTGTGGAAGTCGTACGCCTCCAAATCCACTGCGCCCACGATACCCTTACGCACTCTGCCACCTGACAGAGTTCTTTCAACATATATAAAACAATTTTTATATTCAGTAAACAGACCTCTGTCGCAATACTCCTGCATAGTCTTGTTTATCTGCGCAATTCTGCCGTCTCCCTGAGATAAAAATGCCTCGGGATAAACCAGATTGAGTGTACTGGGACTGTCCCCTGCCAATCTTTCTGCCTCCTCCCAATATTCGGGCTGCGAGGTATATTGGTCACACGCTACAACGCTCCATTTGGTTAAGTCAGAGGTGTTGGGAAGCAGTATGTCCGCTTTATTGAAAATTGCCATGTTAATTCTCTCCTTTTCTATTTGCTGCGCCTTTTCAGAGCATACGGAAATAATATATTCCCCCACGCTCAGGCTCTCTATATATAGATTGGCGCATTTTGCCTGCGGGCAGGACAAAAGCCTTTCCCCGAAGTATTTTACCCTGCTTTCAAAATGAGTCCATCTTTTCAAAAACTCTGTATCATCCATGTTCTGCACGGCATCCAAATGAAAGCGTGCAGAGATTTTTTCCTTATTATATATACTGCGTATTTTCTCAGCATCTACGCCCACATTAACATCACTCACGGCACAGACGGTAAGTCCGTCCGTATGCGACAGGGAGAAATATATTCCTTTCTCATTTGTATAGGGCCTGCCGTTTTCCGTACGCAATATTTCAAATTCCCTGCCAAAGCAGGTATAAAGTGCCTTTCTGATAAATACATCTCCCGATAGGTTTGAATAAGTGTAATATAGCCTTATCATTCCATCTCACCAAACTCGTATAACACGGCGGCACTAACCGCAATGGGTGCCGTTTCGGTGCGCAGAATACGTTTGCCCAGTGTTACACTGATAACTCCGCTGTCTTTGGCGAGCTGTATCTCTTCCTTTTCAAATCCGCCCTCGGGGCCTATCATAATCGCAACTGTGGAGGGTGATTTTCCCGAAAGCGCCTTTTTCAAAGAAACCTCGGTTTCTTCCTCGTATGGGATTATCGCCAAATCAGCCTGTGAAGCCATCCTTACAGCCTCTTTAAAGCTGACACTTTCCGTAACCTTAGGCACAATTCCGCGTTTACTCTGCTTTGCCGCTTCTTTGGCAATTTTACGCAGTCTCTCAACCTTTGCTGACTTATCAAGCTTTGCCACGGCGCGGCTCGTATCTACAGGAATAATCCTCACTACCCCGATTTCTGTGGCTTTCTGTACGATGGTTTCCAGCTTCGGGTTTTTCGGAACGCCCTGAAAAATTGTTATCTGCACCTTTGGCTCAGTCTCTGCCCTGCGCGAAGAAAGGATGTCGGCTGTTACACTTTTGTCTGAAAAATCCGACAAAACCGCCTCGTAAAAGCTCCCCTCTCCGTCACAGAGAGTAACCTCGTCACCTTTTTTCATGCGGAGAACACGGCTGATGTGCTGTGCTTCCTCCCCTGTTATAATGGCAGTATTTTCAGTTATATCACTTTTGTTTATGTAGAAATTTGCCATTTTATTTCTCCTAGCGCGATACTATGCAGTACCAATCGTTTTCTTTCTTTATCTCTTCAATGGTAAAGCCGTTTTTCTCAATAGCTTCCTTTACCTCGTCAATGCGCATCTCTATGATTCCGCTGGCAATAAATGTGCCGCCCTGCTTTAAATATCTTCTCACATCATCGGCAAGGGGGATTATAACATCGGCTACAATATTTGCCACTACCACATCATACGGACCGCTTTCCTCGGTACTTTTCTTAAACTCGTCATCGGTAAGGATATTTCCGTCAAGCACGGTATATGTATCCTCCCCGATACCGTTAAGCGCCGCATTACTGTAGGCAATCTTTTTACAGTTGGGGTCAATGTCAACTGCGCGCGCATGTGATGCACCGAGCATCAGTGAAATTATGGACAAAATTCCGCTGCCGCAGCCAAGGTCGAGAACCTTATCACCCTTTTTAACAATTTCATCAAGGGTCTCAACACAAAGTCTGGTTGTTTCGTGCTGACCGCTGCCAAAGGTCATGCCGGGGTCAATATTGAAAACAATCTTTCCCTCGCCGTCATCAATGGTTTCCCACTCAGGCTTGATGACAAGTCTGTCGCCCACATAAATCGGTTTAAAATACTGTTTCCAGTTGTTTTCCCAATCCTCCTCACGGCAGGAATCAATCTCCACGCGCAGACTGCCGAAGCTGTTTTCACTGTCAATACTTTTAAAGGAAGCTAAATCGTCACGCACACTCTGCAGCATCTTATGTCCGTTTTCATTGTCGCTGACATAGATTTTTACACGGGTTTCACCGTTCATTTTCTCCCGCAGCTCTTCATCCACATAGTCCCAGTACTGCTTATTGTTTTCCAGAAAATCTTCAAAATCATCCTTGTCAACTATCTCGACACCGGTAATTCCCAGATTATAGAGTCTGCCGCACAGGGGGTCTATTCCTGCGGGGGTGGTATATATACTTACTGCAAGCCAATCCATGGTTAACTTTCCTTTCAATTTTTGAAGTAATCTTTCAGCTTTTCTGTGAATTTCTTTCGCTGATTATAGTTCTTATCGTTGCTCTCTTTTGCAAATTCCTCCAGAATTTCACGCTGACGTGCGGAAAGGTTCTTCGGAATTTCCACAACAACTCTCACATATTGGTCTCCGCGCGCCCCACTGCGTACAGAGGGGATTCCTCTGCCCTTCAGGCGGAATTTTGTTCCGTGCTGAGTACCCTCGGGGAATCGCTGAGTAACTTTTCCGTCAATGGTGGGAATCTCGATTTCACAACCAAGAGCCGCCTGTACAAAGGTTATGGGAACATCCACGTAAACGTTGTTACCCTCGCGAGTAAATACACTGTTTTCCTTAATATAAACAGTTATGAGCAAATCACCGCTGCTGCCACCGCGAATACCCGCCTCACCCTGACCGCGAACGGAAACTGTCTGTCCGTGGTCAATGCCTGCAGGAATATTAACCTCCAGCTCGCGTTTTTTCCTGATTTGACCTGCACCGTTACAGGAGGGACAGGGGTCACTGATAGTGCTGCCCTTACCACCGCACTGATTACAGGTAGTTGTCGAAGCAAACTGACCAAAGGGGGTATTCTGTACTGTGCGCATCTGTCCTGTGCCGCCACAACGTGCGCACTTTGTGGGGGACGTTCCCTTTTTTGCACCGCTGCCACCGCAATCATCGCAGCTTTCGCCACGGATTATAGTTACCTTTTTCTTACATCCGAATGCAGCCTCTTCAAAGGTAAGCTCCACCGCCTGCTGAATGTCGCGACCTCTGACAGGACCGTTTCTGCGGGCTCCGCCTCCGCCAAATCCGCCGCCGAAAAAGCTGTCGAAGATATCGCCCATGTCAAATCCGCCGAAGCCGCCAAAGCCGCTGCCTCCACCGCCGAAGCCTGCGTTGGGGTCTACACCGGCGTGACCGAATTGGTCATAGCGGCTGCGTTTCTCACTGTTACTGAGAACGTCATACGCCTCTGCAGCTTCTTTAAATTTATCCGCCGCCTCGGGATTATCCTTGTTAAGGTCGGGGTGGTATTTTTTCGCAAGCTTTCTGTATGCTTTTTTTATCTCATCATCCGAAGCACCCTTTTGTACACCGAGTACCTCGTAGTAGTCTCTCTTATCTGCCATAATACACCTCAAAGTATGTAAAGGGGCAGCGAAAGTCACTGTCCCTCTACCCACATTTAAATCTCACATTTTTAGGGGATTGTTAAGGGGAATCCCCTTAACATTGATTCCGTCAAAAACGGGGGCGTGTACCTCGTTTTTGACACCTATAAAGAGCTGGCACGGTGAGTGCCGCGCGAGCGAAAGCCCTTCCCTCGCAAGAGAATGTTTTCTTTAGAAAACTTCTTTTGCGAAAGGCCGACGTTGTCAGCCTTTTTCTGTTGTGTCGGTGAAATCTGCATCGTACACGTTTTCACCGTTTGGCTGTGCGCCTGCATCTGCACCGGGCTGTCCCTGAGGGTTAGCCTGGCTGTAAAGCTTGGTGCTGATTTCGTAGAATTTCTGCTGGAGTGCTTCTGTAGCAGCCTTAATCTGCTCGTTGTTATCACCCTTAAGCGCTTCCTTAACCTTATCAATCTCAGCCTGAACTGCATCCTTGTCAGCCTGCTCTACCTTGTCGCCAAGCTCGGTGAGTGTCTTTTCACTCTGATATACAAGCTGGTCTGCATTGTTACGGATATCGATAGCTTCCTTACGCTTCTTATCCTCTTCAGCATACTGTTCAGCTTCCTTGACTGCCTTATCAATATCCTCGTCAGAAAGGTTGGAGGATGCAGTAATTGTTATCTTCTGCTCCTGACCTGTGCCGAGGTCCTTGGCACTTACGTTAACGATACCGTTTGCATCGATATCAAAGGTAACTTCAATCTGCGGAACTCCGCGGGGAGCAGGTGCAATACCTGAAAGCATGAAATTACCGAGGGTTTTGTTATCTGCAGCCATCTCTCTTTCACCCTGAAGAACGTGGATGTCAACACTGGTCTGATTATCAGCAGCAGTGGAGAAAATCTGGCTCTTCTTTGTGGGGATGGTTGTATTTCTTTCAATAAGCCTTGTGCAGACACCGCCCATTGTTTCAATACCGAGAGAAAGGGGTGTTACGTCAAGGAGAACGATATCCTTAACATCGCCGCCGAGAACACCTGCCTGAATAGCTGCACCGAGTGCAACACATTCGTCAGGGTTAATTCCCTTATGAGGGTCTTTTCCGATAAGCTTCTGTACAGCCTCGTTAACGGCAGGGATACGGCTGGAACCGCCAACCATAAGAACCTTGTCAATTTCATTTGTGGAAAGACCTGCATCCTGGAGAGCTTTCTTTGTAGGAATAATTGTACGCTCTACAAGCTCTGCTGTAAGCTCGTTAAACTTCGCACGTGTAAGAGTGATGTCAAGATGCTTGGGTCCCGATGCATCAGCAGTGATGAAAGGAAGATTTATATTGCTTGTTGTTACGCCTGAAAGCTCAATCTTTGCTTTCTCTGCTGCTTCCTTAAGGCGCTGCATTGCCATGCGGTCGCTTGAAAGGTCGATACCGTTTTCTTTCTTAAACTCTGCAACAAGGTAGTTGATAATCGCATCGTCAAAGTCGTCACCGCCAAGGCGAGTGTCACCGTTTGTAGCAAGAACCTCGAATACACCGTCACCAATATCGAGGATAGATACGTCGAAAGTACCGCCGCCAAGGTCATATACCATAACCTTCTGGTCGTTTTCCTTATCCATGCCGTATGCAAATGCTGCGGCTGTGGGCTCGTTTATTATACGAAGAACCTCAAGACCTGCGATTTTTCCGGCATCCTTAGTAGCCTGACGCTGTGCGTCACTAAAGTAAGCAGGAACAGTAATAACTGCCTGTGAAACTGTCTCGCCGAGATAGCTCTCTGCATCAGCCTTAAGCTTAGATAGCACCATGGAGCTGATTTCCGGAGGAGTATATGCCTTATCGTCTATATTTACCTTATAATTTGTACCCATTTCTCTCTTAATAGAAATGATAGTTCTGTCGGGGTTTGTAACTGCCTGTCTCTTTGCAACCTGACCGACAAGTCTTTCACCTGTTTTTGTAAAAGCTACAACAGAGGGGGTTGTTCTCGCACCCTCCGCATTTGCAATAACAGTAGGCTCGCCACCCTCCATAACTGCAACGCAGGAGTTTGTTGTACCTAAGTCAATACCAATAATTTTTGCCATGATTGTTACCTCCAAATATATTAAAAAATTTATAAACTTTAGTTAGCTACCTTTACCATGCTGTGGCGAATAACACGCTCACCGATTTTATAGCCCTTTTGAAATTCCTCAACTATTACGTTTTCGCCCTGCTCCTCATCATCAACATGCATTACTGCATTGTGAAGCTCGGGATTAAACTGCTGCCCTACAGACTCAATTTCCTCCACTTCCAAAGTGGCGAAAACCTCGTCCATCTGCTTTTTCAGCATTACAACACCGTCATAAAAAGCATCCTTGTTTTCAGCCGATTCAATCGCACGGCTGAAATTGTCCATCAGGGGGAGAAACTTTTCCACCACTACTGCCTTTGCCTCGGGGTAGATGCTCTCCTTTTCCTTTATAGTGCGCTTACGGTAATTGTCGTACTCCGCCAGTGTTCGCATATATTTTTCGTTTACGTCGTTATACTTTTTCTCAAATTCGTTCTGAGTCTCTTCCTCAATAGCTTCTGCCGCAGCTTCCTCTGCTACATCCTGCTGAAGATTTTCCTTTTCCTCTGTTTGCTTGTTATCTGCCATGTTATCCGTTCCTTTCTATTCCTTATCGCCGTAAAGCATTCTGCCTAAAATCTCGCTCAAACGGTCATTTATAAGCTCAAGGGATGAAATAACCCTTGCATAATTCATTCTTTTGGGTCCGATGATGCCGATTTTGCCATGCAGCTTGTCACCCACGGAGTAATTTGCCACAACCAGACTGGTGTCACGCATTGCTTCCACACCGTTTTCACTGCCTATTTTGATGCTGATGCTGTCGGACTGTCCCTCGTCGAGAAGATTGAGCATCTGCGAAACATTCTCCCTGCTGTCTATGAATGACAAAAATTCACGCGCTCGCTCAATATTTTCAAACTCCGGATTGTTAAGTATATTTGACGCACCGCCGATATATACGCGGTTTTGTACGTTACCAAGGCACTCCAGAACAAATTCAATAACTGTTTTCAGGAAGTTGCCGTAGTTGGGCATTGCTTCATATATAAGCATCAGCCGTGCGGCGGTAAAATCCTCCGCTGAAAGTCCTGTAAGCTGACCTGACAAAAACTCTGAAATAGAGTCCACTACTTCATAATCAATATCTGCGTTCACTTTCATGTGGCGGTTTCTTACCACCCCTGCATCCGTTACCACGACAATCAGCACACTGCCCTGCTCAATAAGCATCATTTTAAGATTGCGCAGCCTACTGCTCTGCGCCATCGGAAGCTCCACAATGGCGGGGTAGCTCGTCGCTCTGGATATAATGTCTGAAATTTCTGAAATTACGTTCTCAAGCTGGTTGTATTTTCTGTCCATGCTGCTTTGGAGAGAGGAAATTTCATCAATCGTCAGACTGTAACGGTGCATCAGCGAATCAACGTAAAACCTGTACCCAAGCTCCGACGGGATTCTGCCTGCAGAGGTATGTGGTTTATCCAGATAGCCCATTTCCTCCAGATCCGCCATCTCGTTACGGATGGTGGCTGCACTTAGTCCCAAATCGTGATTCTTTGCAATATTGCGTGAGCCTACGGGTTCAGCCGTCGCGATATAATCCTCAATAATTGCCTGAAGTATTGCACGCTTTCTCTCTGAAATTTCCATACGCTCACCTCCGATTTTACATTGTTAGCACTCAATTACCCTGAGTGCTAACAATAATGTACCACTAGTATTGACGAATGTCAAGCATTATTTTCTATTATTTCAAATTTATTCATATTTAAACACAGAAAATCGTTGTAATTTTCTTATAATTGTGTTATACTACACTTGCGACGCAAATCAAATATTGTATCTTCTTAATGAGCATGTGTTTTTTTATCTTTCGGTAAAAATGTACACTCTGTTTTCACATGCTTGTATGGGGGAACTATTTCGATTTGTGTCGCAACAAAGAGGGGTGTGCGTTTTTCGGTGCATCAACTCTGTTGATGCACTTTTTTAATTGCACAGCTTTACTTTGACGAGTCGCCAGACTAACTTAAAACAAGAACAGAATCTCAAAATTGAGATTCTGTTCTTGTTTTAAGTTATTTATTTAATTACCTTATTATTAACTTCTTCAGTAATTTTTGCGATAAATTCCTCAATTGCCATGCTTCCTACATCTCCGTCACGGCGGTCACGGATTGAAACAGTGTTGTTCTCAATATCCTTATCACCGACGAGGAGCATATACGGAACCTTTTCAAGCTGTGCTTCACGGATTTTGTAACCGATTTTTTCACTGCGGTCATCAATTTCCACACGGATAATACCGCTCTCCTCAAGCTTTCTCTTAACCTCGTAAATGTAGTCGAGGTGACGGTCTGCAATGGGAAGCAGCTTAACCTGAACAGGCGCCAGCCATACAGGGAATGCACCTGCATACTTTTCAATAAGCAGTGCCAGTGTTCTTTCATAGCAGCCGATTGATGTTCTGTGAATGATGTAGGGATTCTTCTTTGTGCCGTCCTTATCCACATATTCCATGCCAAACTGTTGTGCAAGCATCTGGTCAATCTGAATGGTAATGAGAGTATCCTCCTTACCAAATACATTCTTAATCTGAATGTCAAGCTTCGGGCCGTAGAACGCCGCCTCACCGATACCGATTTTATAAGGGATTTCGAGATGATTAAGGATTTTTTCCATCATACCCTGCGCTTCATCCCACTGCTCGGGAGTGCCGATATACTTTTCTCTGTCGTCGGGGTCCCACTGAGAGAAACGGTAGGAAACATCCTCGTAAAGGCCGAGAGTCTTGAGCATATAGATAGCAAGTTCAAGGCAATTCTTAAATTCGTCCTCCAACTGCTCGGGAGTACACATAAGGTGACCTTCGGAGATTGTAAACTGCCTTACGCGGATAAGGCCGTGCATCTCGCCCGATGCCTCGTTACGGAAAAGGGTAGAGGTTTCGTTAAGTCGCATGGGGAGGTCGCGATAACTGCGCCCGCGGTTAAGAAACGCCTGATACTGGAAAGGACAGGTCATAGGACGGAGGGCAAATACTTCCTTGTCAGTTTCTTCGTCACCCATTACGAACATACCGTCCTGATAGTGGTCCCAGTGTCCTGAAATCTTATACAGGTCGCTCTTTGCCATGAGGGGAGTTTTGGTAAGAAGCCAGCCGCGCTTCTGCTCCTCATCTTCAACAAATCTCTGGAGCAGCTGAATAATCCGCGCGCCCTTGGGCAGAAGGATGGGAAGTCCCTGACCGATTACGTCACTCGTTGTGAAAAGCTCCAGTTCTCTACCAAGCTTGTTATGGTCACGTTTCTTCGCCTCTTCACGTCTTTCAAGCTCTGCCGCGAGGTCCTCTTTATTAAGAAATGCCGTTGCGTAGATACGCTGAAGCATCTTATTCTTTTCGTCGCCGCGCCAGTATGCACCTGTCGCACTAAGGAGCTTGTACGCCTTAACCTTACTGGTGTAGTTAACGTGCGGTCCTGCACAGAGGTCGGTAAACTCGCCCTGTTTGTAGAAAGAGATAGTCTCCCCCTCGGGCAAATCGTTGATAAGCT
>SVJI01000044.1 GCA_015069065.1 Oscillospiraceae bacterium
TACAATAAGTATCGCCATGCTAACAAGTCCAACGATGATTGCCTGATAGTTAACCGTGGAAATATTTTCAAAAAACACTTCGAGCTTTTCCATGGTTTCAACAGGCTTTTCACCGCCCTGATATATTACGCCGAAAAAGTCCTTCATCTGACCGATGACTATTGTTACGGCAATACCTGCTGTAAATCCTGTTGTTATGGTGTATGGAATATATTTAATCAAGCTGCCGAGCTTAAAAACACCCATGAGGATAAGGAAAACACCTGCCATCAGCGTTGCAAGCACCAATCCCTCCATGCCATTTTTAGCAACAACCCCTGCAACGATAGTCGCAAAAGCCGCCGTCGGGCCTGCAATCTGCACACTGCTGCCGCCCAGCATTGAAATAAGAAAGCCTGCCACAATCGCGGTATATAAGCCCTCCTCAGGACCTACACCCGATGCCAGTGCCAGTGCAATCGAAAGAGGCAAGGCTATAATTGCAACAATTATTCCCGCAACAACATCCTTCAGGAATTTTTCTTTACTGTAATTACTCATAGATGAAAATAGCATTGGTTTAAATTCATTCATCATCAATCTTCCTCCCTGTCACCAATATTACTCTCAAAAACTTCTTAAAAAGCCCCGTTCCGCAGAACGGGGCTTGGACTGTGTATATTATACACCGATTTTTTGGGTTATTCAACATATTTTTACAAAAAAATCAGCTCATGTACTTAGATTTGAAAGGTTTTGCGTATAAAATGCAGATTAATCCCCCAAAAAGCGCGGTGGCAATCCATGTTCCGAGGGTGAACGTCCAACCCCACCTTTCAGCCATAAAAGCGATTCCATAAGTGGAAATCGCACTGCCGATATATGTACAGCAATTTATAATTCCCGATACTGTAGACACATTTCCCGATTTATTGAAAAAGGATGGCACCATACTAATCAGCATCATATTAACGCCATGCATACAGCCTGTCAAAATCGCCGAAAGAAGTACAGAAAGAGCAGCGTTTCTGCCTGTTATCAAGGAAAGTGCACACGCCGCTATTGTACCTGCGCAAAAAAAGGCACCTGCACATGTAAGGGGATTTGTCAGTTTTTTTACATACAGATATGTGGAAAGATGGAAGCATACGATACTGAAAACCGGAAGGATTACACCGCTCAGAATCGAAATAATATTGCTGATATTATAGGTTTCTGCTATGTATGACGGCATCCAGGTAGTCACACCGTCCTTAAGCATGCCCTGTAAAATCACGGCAAGCATTACAGCAATCATAATCGGTGAAAATATGGGCATTTTCTTTTTTGCACTATAATCCGCCTTTACGCTGCTAACCACAGCTACATCTTCGCAATATTTATTCCAAATGAATATCATAAATATACCGCAAAGAGCAGAAAAGAAAAATACAGATTTCCACCCGAATGATGATATAAGTATTGGCGAAACAAGGTATATTGCAATCGTTCCCAGAGAGCTTCCCCACGAAACTTTTACAACTGCTTCCTTATAATCATCCTGCGACAAACGCATTACCATAAGCTTTACCATGGGCGGCCACATAAAGCTCTGCGCAAAGCCATTCACGCACCACACTGCAAGCATCTGGTACGGACCTTGACACAGAGGAATCATAATATTCATCAAAACAGTCACGGTAAGTCCGTAAAAAACCAGTTTTTTAGGAGAAAACCTATCTCCCAGAACACCGCTTATGACCTGACCTGCACCGTACGTCACAAAGCTGCCTGTAAGAGCCAGAGAAAGCATACTCTTTGAATATCCTGTGGACTCTACCATGGCAGAAATTACTGCACCGTAGTTTATACGAGTCAGGTAGCTTACCATATATGTTGCTGCCAACAGTATTGCAAAAAAGTTTATTTCACGTCTGTTTGTTAGCTTCATTGTTTTTCTCCCCTGCAAGTATTTATACCGTTTCCCTAAGAAAAGTGCGAAGATATACCTTTTTCCGATATATCTTCACACCATGATAAGATTTCTTTTTATATTATAAGGAGTTTTTCTTCTTTGTAATAAACTGAAGAATAACTACAACTGCCACAAGGGTTATTCCGATTACATCCGTAACAAATCCAGGATAAATCAGCATCAATCCGCCCACAAGACTTACTATTCTCTGATACCACGGCATATGGCGCATCAAATATCCCTCCAAGGATGCAGATACAGCAAAAATGCCTATCAGGGATGTAATACTAATCTGAATAATTTCCCATACACCTGTATCTATAAAGAGCATCGCAGGATTGAGTGCAAATATGTACGGAACGATAAATGCTCCAACTGCAAGCTTTGTGGCAGTAACCGCTGTTTTCATCGGGTTAGCCTGTGCAATTGCTGCACCTGCGTAAGCTGCCAGTGCCACAGGCGGAGTCAGGTCAGCTACGATACCAAAATAAAATACAAAGAAATGCGCCGCAATGGCAGGCACACCCATACGAACAAGAATAGGGGCGCAGGTAGCCGCCATTATGCAGTAATTAGCCGTGGTCGGAACACCCATACCCAAGACAATACAGCACAGCATTGTTAAAAACAGTGCTATTATGACCTCACTGCCCGCTAATGCTACAATTCCGTTAATCATCATGTTTGCAAGACCTGTCATTGTGATAGTTCCTGCGATAATACCTGCAACACCACAGGCTGCTGCGACAGCAATCATTCCCTGACCGCCGGCTGCGAGAGCTTCCCACACCTTTACAGGGGTTATACGGTTTTCTTTATTCAAAAGGCTTACTGCAATCGCTACAACAATAGCAATGGCTGCAGCATATTGAATTGAACGCTGACTGGTACCTACAAGGTAGATAAGTATAATCAGCGGAAGCAGGAGGTACGACTGCTTAAGCAGAGGAAGAAACTTCGGTAGTTCCTCCTTTGTAAGTCCGCGCAGTCCCTCTTTCTTAGCCTCCAGATGCACCGATATAAAAACACCTGCAAAATACAAAACCGCCGGCAGGATTGCCCGCACAACAATATTACTGTAGGGCACACCAACGTAATCTGCCATCAAAAATGCAGCTGCACCCATAATTGGGGGCATTATCTGTCCGCCTGTAGATGCTGATGCCTCCGCAGCGGCTGCAAACTCAGGCTTATAGCCTGTTTTTTTCATAAGAGGAATTGTGACAGAGCCTGAACCTACGGTATTTGCAACAGATGAACCTGAAACCATACCCTCCATCGCACTGGCTACAACTGCAACCTTGGCAGGACCACCCGAAAATCCTCCGACAACTGCATTGGAAATCTGAATGAAGAACTCCGCTATTCCTGTTCGTTCCAGAAATGCGCCAAATATAATAAATACTACTATAAATTTAGAGCAAACGTTTATCGGCGTGGATAAAACGCCCTCTTTACCATAAAAGAGGTAATGAACAACATAATTAAGCTTACCCCACATGGTAGGATTGGAGAGTCCCCATATAAGGGCATAAACGATAAAACAGCTCGCCACAATAACGATGGGAAGTCCCACGCTGCGGCGGCACACCTCTGCCAAGGATATAATTCCTACAATGCCGATTATAATCTGATACCATGCAAAATTACTTCCCTGCTGAATTATAGTCATAGCATTTGCCGCATAATACAAAAATGCACCTGTACCGCATATCATCAGCACAACGTCATACCACGGCATATAATTGGCACGCTGACGCCCTTTTTTCGCAGGATAAACCAGATAACCCAAAAGCACAATAAATGCCACAAATGTAGTTAACCTCAACTCCTCGAGCCAGCTGGCAAATAATGTTACATAAATACAAAACAGAGAAAAAATTGCCAAAACACAGTTTACTGCAATTTTCGGCTTTCCCTCCCAAACTCTGGTGTTAGACTCACGGTCAAACTTTTGCATAACTGCCTCTAAATCCATAGGCTGTGCAGTTTCCGAAACCGCCTTTTTCCTGAAAAACACCCTGTATCTCCTCCTTAGGCAACATATTGAAATGGCTGCGGCGAAATATCGTCGCAGCCAATAAAGTCAGCGTGACTAAATCAGTCTACTGCTACCGTAACACCTTTTTCCTCAAAGTACTTTGCAGCACCCTTGTGGAAAGGAATAGTCATACCGTCTGTTGCATTTTCTATACTAAGCTCTGCGCCCTTAGCATTCTCTGCAGTAATTGCCTCGATATTGTCGAAAATAGCTGCTGTCAGCTTATACACATCATCCTCAGATGCATCTGCATTTACAATCAAAGTAGCTTTAACTGTAACTGTCTTAACTGCTTCCTTCTGACCGGCATAAGTTCCTGCAGGAACTTCATAAACAGTGTAGAAAGGACACTCTGCCATCAGCTTTTCAGCAACCTCTCCATCAATGGGAACGAGGTATGCACTGTTTGTAGTACAAAGCTCTGTAATCGCAGGAGTAGGAGCCCCTGCTACAATAAATGCAGCATCAATCTTACCGTCCTTAAGTGCATCGGCACTGTCTGCAAAGGACTGGTACTGTGCTTTAATATCCTTTTCTGTGAGTCCTGCTGCGTTTAAAACATCAATCGCATTAAAATACACACCTGAACCGGGAGCGCCGATAGATACTGACCTGCCCTTAAGGTCCTTAACACTCTTGATCGCAGGGTCCATTGTTACGAGCTGTACAGATTCAGCGTACAATCCCGCAACTGTGCGGAAAGAATCCACCTTACCCTCTTCCTCAAAGGAACGAGTACCATCCCAAGCATATGCCATAACGTCTGACTGAACTGTACCGAGCTGATAGTTTCCTGCATCGATACCCTGAATATTAGCCTTTGAACCGTCGGTAGAAACAACAGTTACATTTATTCCTGCATTATTCTTGATATACTGACCAAGCACACCGCCGTATCCGTAATATGTACCTGCGGTACCACCTGTACCCATTGTCATTTTTGTACCGACAGAACCGCCGCATGCTGACAATGCAACAACCATCATAAGTGTCAGCACAATTGCAATAATCTTTTTCATATTAAACCCTCCTTGTTTTAGGACAATAAATATATCCCTGATTATAATTATACAACAACGCTCGTATTTTTTCAATAGTCTTATTCCATTTTTTGCAATAAATATAGCAGATGCGAAAAACTCCTTTTCACACCTGCTATATTTATTGTGGTCAATCAGAGAAACTTTCTGATATCAACCGTCAGCTTCTCCTCCAGATTTATCAGACGCTTTGTAATATCCTTTGAAACCTCGTCTGCAGCCTTATATTTATTCAAATATTTATTGAGTGATTTTACACCCATGTTACATCCGTCAGTAATCAGGTCTGCCACTGTGTGATCAGAATCGTTGACAACCATTTTTACATTGGTTTTCAGCCACGACATTCCCTTTGCAATAGGGGCAGGCTCTTTTCCGTCATCCTTATACTCATCCAGAAGTTCTCCTATCTCCCTATCCAGCTTCTCATGCTCCTCCTTACATTTGTCAAGAAGCTCTCTCAGTTCACCCGAACCTGCATATTCCAAAACATCCTTGATAGAAGATACTCCCATCTTAACTCCTGCATCGCATTCTCTCAGCAGCTTTATTGTATCCTGTTCAACCATATTTCCCCAATCCTTTCCAAAACTTTCTTTTTCAGGATTATTTTTCCCAATATTTGTAAAAATAACCGCATAAAAGTTCAGAAGTTGCACTTTTCACATCAATTTAATCATATCTTCAGGAATGGGCGCTTCAAAGGACACTTTTTTCCTGCTCATGGGGTGAAAAAATGTAATCCTACGGCAATGTAGGCGTGTTTTTCCATCCTCTTGTATTTCTGAATAAAGTGCGTCACCATATATCGGTGTCCCGATATAATTCATATGAACACGCAGCTGATGAGTCCGCCCAGTAACAGGAAAAAGCTTCACCATTGAAAGTCCGTCCTTTACCATTTCCACCGCATAATTTGTTATAGCTTCCTTTCCGTCATCACAGACACAGCGTCGCACTTCGGATGGCTCTGCTCTTTTAATAGAGGCAGAAATTGTCCCTGTTTTCGGATTTGGCACACCATTTACTACAGCAACATATTCCTTATGTATGCGCCCAGAGCTAATATCATCTGTCAAAAGCTTTGCCGCATGGGTGTTTTTCGCAACAAGTACAACACCTGATGTATCCTTGTCAAGACGTGTTATAGCATGAAACGCCGCACCAATGCAGTTTAAATGATGCACTACTGCATTGGCGAGAGTATTAGTTGTATGCCTACGCGACGGATGCGTAGGCATACAGCGCGGTTTATTGATAATTACGATGTCCTCGTCCTCATAAAGTATATCAAGCGGAATATCTGACGGAATAATATTTTTCGACTCCCTGTCATGAATTGTCACAGCAAGCACGTCCCCTGTATTCACTGTATCTACAAGGGTTACCTGTTTTTCATTCAGCATAATTGCATTTTCAATTCTTTTGAGTCGTTTTATGAGAGTAGATGATAGCCCCAGATGCTTTTCCAGAACGTATCCTATTCTTTTCCCATTCAGAGTATCATCAATTTCCACAGTTATCTTTTTCATATTTGTCACCACGCTTTACATAACATTATATCACCACGTTCTCACACCGTCAATGTGCAGAAAGCGTATTTCATCATAGTCATACCGTGAAAGAGGCATATTCAGCACATCCCTGCTATGCGCCGCCACTAAAATTCTGGGGGATACAGAAGTTATAATTGCTGTATGCTGAAAATTATCCCTGCCGAATCTTAGCTGAACTACGTCCCCCGGCATGACCTCTCTTCTCCGAACCTCTCTGGCATACGGTCCTACCGATAAATTGCCGATAAGGAAATCGTAAAGAAACTCCACTCCTGTCCAGGAAGGACTACGGTCCGATAGTGACAAATAATACCACCCGAAAACAGGTGTAAAATTCATTACCCCTGCACCTGCATAAATACACTGCGAAACAAAGTTTGTGCAGTCACCGCCAATACCCTGAAAATCATAATAATCGGGATTTCTCCCAAGTGCCCATCTGTTGGCATACCTTACTGCTGCCTGTCTGTTATATGCTATTTCCCGCATATACTCACCCCCATAGTACCTTATTCACGGAGCCTCATTCGGGTTACAGTAAAGTACATAATTTAATTTTTAAAAAAAATCTTGACAAATGCTATCCTCTGCTGTATAATTTCTAAGTGTCCGTTATGAGTGTGTTATTTGGAAAAACTTAACCAACACTTGCACGATTCTCCTACGGTCTAAAATATGGCCCGTTGGTCAAGCGGTTAAGACACCGCCCTTTCACGGCGGTAACACGAGTTCAAATCTCGTACGGGTCACCATATAAGGGCTTTTAGCTCAGTTGGTTAGAGCAACCGGCTCATAACCGGTCGGTCCGGGGTTCGAGTCCCTGAAGGCCCACCAAAATAAAAAATCCTGTCGAATGATGGGATTTTTTATTTTGTATTATTCATTATTAATTATTCAATATTCATCATTCATTTTTTGTGACAGGATTTTTTAATGAATAATGAATGATGAAGTCGCTTCGCTGATGAATAGTTAATAATTAAAGAAAAATTTCTAATATGGTAAATTAGCCTTAATTAAAAATATATAATAGAAATATCTAGTAAAAAATACTGCATCTAAATCGTTCGGCTTTCCCAGAAAACGGCAAGTTATATTGCTACGCAGTTATATTGTGTACTTTACAAAGCAGAAACACACCAAAAGCGGTGTGTTCCTGTTTTATAATCTCTTTTTTAAATTTTGCGGTTTAATGGGAATGTGTGCGTGCTTCCTTTACCGGCAGTTTTTCCTTGAAAAGCAATGTTATACACCAAAGTCCTGCCAGACCTACAACAGTATAAATGATTTTACTGAGAATTGCTGTTTGTCCGCCGCACAAAAGTGCAACAAGGTCAACACCGAACAGTCCTATTGAACCCCAGTTAATTGCCCCGATAATTGCTATTACCAAAGCTGTGTTATCCATTATACTCAACTCCTTTACAGTGATATAATAAGTATAGACATATTATTATAATTTTATTCTATATTAAATTTTTTTAATTTTATCGGTAAACGCTTTGTTTTGTAAATTTTATATGCTATACTTATAACAGGTGATTTTATATGTACTGTTGCTTTACAGGACACCGACCGGAGCATCTGGGGAAGCTTGCTGACGAGAGCAGTGAGTGGTGTCATCAGCTTAAAAAAATCTTGTCGGATGAAATTGACCGTGCAATTGCTGACGGCTACACCGACTTTTATTGTGGAATGGCGCGTGGAGTCGATACCTATGCGGCAGAAATTTTACTGAATAAAATGTCCGCATATGAAAATCTGCATCTGCACGCAGCACTTCCATGCCCACAGCAGCAGCTTGGCTGGAATGAAAGAGATAAGAAAAGATTTGAAAATATTTTAACACGCGTCAGCAGTAAAACCATTATCAGCCCCAATTATACGGACACTTGTATGCTGACACGGAACAGATTTATGGTCGATAATTCCCAAAGAGTGATTGCCGTATGGAACGGTTTTTTCCGCGGAGGCACTGCGTACACCGTCCGCTATGCAAAAAAGGAAAACAAAGAAATACATTTGATAAGACCGCGGGATTTATCAATATCTATATTATAGAGTAATCAAATGATAAAAACAGCTTGGACACTAATTTTGTCCAAGCTGTTTTTTAACTTAATGATTCATAAAGCTCCGGAAACACCTCTAAACTACGTTTCAGGATACCTTTCATATATGCAATAAGTATTCCGTAATTTACAAATGGAACATCCTGCGCGCATGATTTTTCCATGCGTGAGGTAACATCCTTTTCCGTCAGCATGCATCCTCCGCAGTGAATAACCATGGCATATTTTGATAAATCCTGTGCAAATTCACGTCCGGAGTTAAATTCAAATACAACTTCCTTACCTGTATGCTTTTTTAGCCATGCGGGAATTTTAACCGAACCTATATCGTTACATTGTCTGTGATGGGTACAGCCCTCTGCTATAAGGATTCGGTCTCCATCCTTTATTTGCTCAAGCTTACTCACTGCTTTCACGCAATTTGAAAGCACGCCCTTGTAATTGGCAAAAAGTATGGAAAACGATGTTAATGGAACATCTTTCGGAACTATCTGAGCAATCTCGCCAAACACCTGACTATCCGTAATTACCGCTGCAGGCGGTTCTTTCAGATTTTTAAGTGTATCTTCCAGCTGCATGGGCTGAACAACTATGCCGCACGCCCCGATATCCAAAAGATTTCTCAGGACATTCTGCTGAGGCAAAATTATTCTCCCTTTCGGTGCTGACTCGTCTATGGGCGTTACCAATATAACAACATCACCTTTTTTTACAAAGGTGTTGACAATTTCTATTTTATTTGTCTTTTCAGGAATCAGGCGGGCAAGCTTCTCCTTAAACTCCGCTATTCCCTGTCCTGTCACTGAGCTTACATATACAGCATTATCGGGTATGTCAGCTAAAGTTTCTGCTAAATCCGCCTTACTGTATGCTATGATATAGGGCACCTTTTTCTCATTAAATATGTCAATCAGCACCTTATCCTGCTCAGAGATGCCACGCTGTGCATCACATACCAAAGATGCGGCATCGACAGTTTCAAGAACCTTTCTTGTATTTTCAATACGCTTTTCCCCGAGGATACCTTTATCATCAAACCCCGGAGTATCCACAATCATTACAGGACCAAGTGGCAAAAGCTCCA
>SVJI01000045.1 GCA_015069065.1 Oscillospiraceae bacterium
ATCTGTAGCAGTAGCGATTGTTGTCCCTGTGCTTAATGTTTTTTCGGTGATTGTGCTTGAATATTTCCGCGGAGGAAAGCCAGATGTGCGGAAGATACTTAAAGGAATAGTGACAAATCCTCTTATCATTTCATCAATTATAGGAATTATAGTTCTTCTATCGGGGATAAAACTTCCGGGAATAATAAATACCGCCGTTAATGACGTTTCTAAAATAGCAACACCTCTGGCACTGATTCTTCTGGGCGCATCGATAAACCTGAGCCGTGTCAGGGGGAACCTGCGTCAGCTTGCGGTAGTAATTTGCGGGAAGCTTATAATAATTCCCTTTATCGGCATTTCCATTGCGGTGATGCTTGGTATGCGGGGTGGAGATATTGCCCTTTTAATATCTGCACTGGCATCGCCTACAGCGGTGTCATCTTATCCTATGGCTCAGCAGATGGACGGAGATGGCGAGCTTGCTGCACAGATTGTTGCCTTTGGAACAGCGCTGTGTATCATAACTGTATTTCTGTGGGTATTTATATTGAAGCAACTCAGTATTATATAATAAATAAACGACATAAAAGGAGATGTAAAAACGAGCGTTTTTACATCTCCTTTTATCTTTTGTGATGAGTAATCCTGTAAGCCGAGTTCTGTCGTTTAAAACGGTCATCTATCTACGCCGTACATCTCTGCACGGCTCCAGCCGTCCGTCGGATTATAGGCCGGACAAGCCAATCCTGTCGACGTTGCTTCAGATGGGGTTTACATGGCACAATGCGTTACCGCAATGTCGGTGGGCTCTTACCCCGCCTTTCCACCCTTACCGATATAAATCGGCGGTTTATTTCTGTTGCACTTTCCTTAGAGTCGCCTCCACCGGGATTTCTCCGGCATCCTGTCCTGCGAAGCTCGGACTTTCCTCATGGACGAATACACGCCCCCGCGACCGTTCAGATTACTCAGTGCAAATCATTCTATCACATTATCTGTGCTGTGTCAAGGAGAGGGGAGACTTCTGCATCGCTGATAAAGATTTCAAGCTTATCTTTAAATTTTGCCTCCAGACGCTCCTTTAAAATCTCCCGCGCAATTATTTCACAGTCATAATGGCGTATTTCTATAAAATCTGTGGTATCACTTATTTTAAATTCTGAAATTTCGTGGTGCTTCAAATCGCCTGAGATATATACGTCGGCACCAAGCTCTCTGGCAATCTGTGTCAAAGAGCCGCCACCGCCTCCGTTGCATATGGCAACGGTTTTTATTTCTCTGTCGCCTGTAAAGGTGGAGTAGAGCGTTTTAATACCGAATACCTCTTTTATGCGGTTTATCAGTGATTTAGCAGTTGTGCCCTTTGGTGCTTTGCACAGACGTCCAACATTGCCCTCCATACTTTCTACCGCTTTAAGTCCCAGTTTATCTGAAATGGTATCTGTAATGCCATCGGGGGCACTATCCATATTCGTATGGGCGCTATATATGCTGATACCGTTTTCCAGTGCAAAGACAAGGGCATCTCCTGCATCAGTAGCATCAGTAATGCTTTTTATAGGATTAAGAATAACAGGATGGTGAGTGATAATAAGCTCCGCGCCTTTTTCTGCTGCCTCTTTCACGACGTTTTTGTTACAGTCAAGACACAGTATAACCTTTGACACATCCTTTTCACACCGACCTGCCAGAAGTCCGATATTATCAAAATCCTCCGCATACTCAGGCGGAAATTCTTTCTCGAGGAAATGTGTTATTTCACAAAGCTTAACCATTGTTTTCACCCCTCAGTAACCTTTCATATTCAGATTTAAGAAACTCGCAGTGCGCCTTTCTCCCCGACGCAACCTCAGAATTGCCGACACTTTTTAGGATGCATTCGATTTCGTACAGGCGGTATCGCACATAATCATAAAAAAGCGGCGGTGTGTTTTTCAGCAGTAACGGACCTATTTCAAGCTCTGTTTCAGTAAGAGCGTGGTTGCATCCCCGCTTTGCCCGAAGTGCGCAATACATCTTGTTCCCCTCCTGCGCGACGGCTTCTTCCTCTATAATATAACCGTGTATGGAAAGATACTGCCTCAGGTGTCTGTGTGCCGTTTGCATCTGCAGTATAAAATACTTACATCCCTTTTCGTTTTCCAGTATGCTTGCAATCGTCTCCCCGCCCATACCTGCAATGATACAGGTATCAGCCTCGTTTTGTCCTATGGCTGAAAATCCGTCGGAAAGCCTTGCTTCGACCTTATCCTCCGCATCAAAAAGGGCGATGTTTTTTTCCGCCTGTGCGAGGGGGCCTTTTTTTATATCTGCCGCAATGACTTTTTCTGCAACACCTTTTTTTGCAAGATATATGGAAACATATCCGTGGTCAGTTCCTATGTCACATACCACATTCGATGGGGGAACGAGGTCTGCAATCATTTTTAATCTGGGAGTCAGGCTTTTTTCAATGTTCAGCATTGCTCTTTACTCGCAAAGCTGTGCAACAACAGCGTTTATTATTTTACCGTCAGCCTTACCCTTAAGCTCTGCCATAACAGTTTTCATTATCATGCCCTTGTTTTTTGTGGCGATGACATCGGCATATTTTTCTGTAAGAAGTGCCTTAACCTCATCTTCACTCATCTGGGCAGGGGCATACTCCTTAATAATCTCATAATTTACGGTGTATTCCTCAATCAGGTCAGTTCTGTCGGCAGGGCAGGTGTCAAGCTGCTCCTTTGCGGTTTTAAGCTCCTTAAGGAGAACTGCATCTGTCATTTCCTCTGTAATATCGTTGCGGACTCCGTTATCGATACCATACTTCTTTACGGCTGCAATCATTGAGGAAATAACGTTCTTCCTTACCTTATCCTGAGCCTTCATGGCTGCAATCATGTCCTTTTGTAATTTTTCCAGTGTCATTTTAAACAATCCTTTCTGTATTTTACTTTTTTTAAGGGAAGGATGGTCTTGCCATCCGTTAATTTGGCATTAAACCACTATCTGCCATGCTTATGAATCTGTCAGATGATGCGGCAATTATGTGGTCGATTACATTTATGTCCATTCCCTCTAAGATTGTGCATAGCTGCTCTGTGAGAACACGGTCATTCTCCGAGGCAAAGGCACTTCCCGATGGGTGATTGTGCGCCAGTATTACTGCGCAGGCGTTATGGCGGACGACACATTCCACGACCTTTCGCGGGTGAATATTTGCGTGGGAAACCGTTCCCTCCTCCAGAATTTCAAAAGCAAGTACGTTTTTTTGTGCATCGAGGCATACAACGGCGAAAACCTCGCTCTTACGGTAGCCGAGCATACCGCATATATAGCTGCCTGCCTCCTGAGAATTATACAGGGCTTTCTTTTCACGCACGGCAAGACTGTTGTAAAACTGTGAAAGCTGGGGTATAAGCTTTATCAAAACGGCAGTATGGGTTTTAATACCGTCAACCATACACAGTTCTTCCACAGATGCATTAAATACTGATGATGGAGTTGAAAACCTCTCCAGCAGTCTGTGCGCGAGCGGATTTACATCCCCCTGAGGAATTGCATAAAAAAGTAGAAGCTCCAGCACCTCGTGATCTGCGAAGGCGGAAAGCCCCTCTTTTAAAAATCTCTCTTTAACTCTTTCTCTGTGACTTTTATGAATGTTGTTTTGCATGGTATCACTTACCTGTAATTTCATAAAATTTTTCTTTTGTAATAAGTGCGTTGAGCGCATCAAGTAGTGAGTTTACTGAAATACCCACTGGGATTGACAGCTTACTGCACAGCTTAGTTCGTGCGGCGGCACTGTCCGTGCCGCCGTATAAACCTCTATCGAATAAATCTGTTTTTGTAATTTTTTCGCCTGATGGGGTAGGGGTAGTGTACTGTGTCAGTACCTGTATCAGCACCTCATCGCTGATACCCTCTACGCCAAGCTTACCCTCCTTTGAGGGACGGGACTTACGCCGCTCCTTGCCATATATTTCGGGAATATATGCCTGACGTACAGTGCCCTCATCAACGAAGCCTTTTATATGGCTGCGTATCATAAAGCCTGCTCTGTCAGAATCCGTCAGGATAAGGATTCCGCGTTCTTTTGCAAGGGTGCGGAAAAACTCCCTCTTTTGCTTGTCCTTAAAAATCCGAAATCCCTCGGTGGTGAATATCGGGGAAGAGCATATGCGTTCAAGCCGCATTTTGTCATATTTTCCCTCGACAATAATTACTTCCTTTATATTTAGCATCAGTCTGTTTCGATAAGACCGTAGTCACCGTCCTTACGGCGGTAAACAATGTCTGTTGTGTTAGTCTGAGCGTTGCGGAATACAAAGAAGCTGTGTCCCAGAAGATTCATCTGTAAAACTGCCTCCTCAGCGCTCATTGGTTTAACATGGTGTGTTTTTGTTTTTACAATCTTTATTTCAGCGTCATCCTCAGGCATCTCTGAAATAAAGTCAATTTCCTTTGAAACTCCGTCTCTGAGCTTCTTGGCAAGTCTTGTTTTATTTTTACGAATCTGGCGTGTGATTGCCTCTACAATATCATCAGTTGCGTTATAAACCTCTTCATTGCGTTCCTCGGCACGGTAAATCATATCTGTCGTGCGTATGGTAAGTTCTACAATCATTTTATCCTTTTGTGTTCCTACAACAATGTCTGCAGTGGCATCACTGTTAAAGAATTTGCCCAATTTATCTATCTTTTTTATGAGCATTTCCTTTTTTTCATTACCCAGTTCAACTTTTCTCAAATAAATGTTAGTTTTCATATATGCCCCTCCTTAAAATGTTGTCAGACGCCGACAGGAAAAGCTTTCTGCAGGCATCTGAAAAGAGCCTTGCTCTCCTTAATTTCATTATACTATAAAAGAATGTATTAGTAAATATGTTATTTCAAAAAATTTGGAAACACTATATCTAGTGTCAAGAAGACTGTCGTGCTTTGTCAGAAAAATTGATTTTGAGACGGTTTTACCGTTATAAAAGTATCGCAAACCGCTATATAAAGCCTATATCCGCAAATATAGCCGTAAAACTAAAAAATAACAATATCTTGTTATTTGGTATTGACAAAGCAACTATATATTGTTATAATAAGTATGCACGATTGAAAAGTGGAGGGAATAGGATGAAGATTATAAAGAGAAGTGGTGCGGAAGTTACCTTCGACCCGCAGAAGATAGTAGTTGCGGTTACAAAGGCTAACGAAAGCGTTGTGCCCAGTAGCAGAATGTCTGCAATCCAGATTAAGCGTATTGCAGAGGATGTTGAAAGCGCTGCAGCTAACATAAACAGGTCTCTCAGCGTGGAAGAAATACAGGACATGGTAGAGGACCAGATTATGAATCAGCGTGCTTTTGACGTTGCACGCAGATATATTACATATCGATATAACAGAGCTCTTGTGCGTAAATCCAATACAACGGATGAGCAGATTCTCAGTCTAATTGAGTGTAATAACGAAGAGGTTAAACAGGAAAATTCCAACAAAAACCCCACTGTAAACAGTGTTCAGCGTGACTATATGGCAGGTGAGGTAAGTAAGGATATTACCAAGCGTATTCTTCTTCCGGCGGAGATTGTTTCTGCGCATGAGCAGGGAATAATTCATTTCCACGATGCTGACTATTTTGCTCAGCATATGCATAACTGCGACCTTGTAAACTTAGAGGATATGCTCCAGAACGGCACAGTTATCAGTGGAACAATGATTGAAAAACCGCATAGCTTTTCTACTGCATGTAATATCTCTACCCAAATCATTGCTCAGGTTGCTTCATGCCAGTACGGCGGACAGAGTATCAGCCTGACACATCTTGCTCCCTTTGTTGATATAAGCCGTAAAAAGATTCGTAAGCAGGTAGAGGAGGAGATGTCTCTCATCGGGGAGGATGTTTCTTCTCAGCAGATTGATGAAATAACAGAAAAACGCCTGAGGGATGAAGTTAAGAACGGTGTACAGATGATTCAGTATCAAGTTGTTACACTTATGACAACTAATGGACAGGCTCCCTTTGTAACAGTGTTCATGTACCTTAACGAAGCGAAGAATGAGAGGGAGAAGCAGGACCTTGCCCTTATTATCGAGGAAACTCTGCGTCAGCGCTACAGAGGTGTCAAGAATGAACAGGGTATATGGATAACACCTGCATTCCCCAAGCTTATCTATGTTCTTGAAGAGGATAATATTCATAAGGACAGCAAATATTATTATCTTACCGAGCTTGCTGCCAAGTGTACAGCAAAGCGTATGGTTCCCGACTACATTTCTGAGAAGATTATGCTCCAGAATAAAATTGATAAGAACGGTGACGGTCACTGTTATACCTGTATGGGATGCCGCAGCTTCCTTACACCTTTTGTTGATGAGGACGGTAAGCCTAAGTATTACGGCAGATTCAATCAGGGTGTTGTAACTGTAAACTTAGTTGATATCGGACTTTCAGCCGGCGGAGACATGGATAAATTCTGGGAAATTTTCGATGCGCGCATGGAGCTTTGTCATAAAGCACTTCAGTGCCGTCATGAGAGACTTACAGGTACGGTTTCCGACGCTGCACCTATTTTGTGGCAACACGGCGCACTTCTCAGACTTAAAAAGGGCGAGAAGATTGATAAGTACCTGCACGGTGGATATTCTACAATTTCACTGGGTTATGCAGGCTTGTGGGAATGTGTGTACAGCCTCATCGGTAAGAAGCTTACCGAGCCTGAGGGTGAGGCACTGGGTCTTGAAATCATGAAGAAGCTTAACGAATATACCGCTAAGTGGAAAGCTGATGAGAAGATTGACTACTCACTGTATGGAACACCGCTTGAAAGTACAACATATAAATTTGCAAAATGTCTGCAGAAGCGTTTTGGCATTGTAAAGGGTGTAACTGATAAGAACTATATAACAAACAGCTATCATGTACACGTAACAGAGGATATCGATGCATTTGATAAGCTGGCTCTTGAAGCAAAATTCCAGGCACTTTCTCCCGGCGGAGCAATCAGCTACGTTGAAGTTCCAAACATGCAGAATAATCTGGATGCAGTACTTTCTGTAATGCGCTTTATCTATGACAATATCATGTATGCGGAGCTTAATACAAAGAGCGACTTCTGTCAGGAATGTGGCTTCGACGGCGAGATTGAGGTTAAAGAGGACGAGCATGGTAAGCTCGTATGGAAGTGTCCCAGCTGCGGAAATACAGACCAGTCAAAGCTTAACGTGGCACGCCGCACCTGCGGATACATCGGAACACAGTTCTGGAATCAGGGAAGAACACAGGAAATTAAGGAACGTGTGCTTCACTTATAAAAATAAAACTAGGGTACGGAGATATTCGTACCCTGTTTTTAGGAAGATGAATCTTAATGAATTACGCAACCATTAAAAAATTTGATATAGCAAACGGTCCGGGCGTCAGAGTATCACTCTTTGTCAGCGGATGCAGACATCATTGCAAAAACTGTTTCAATAAAGAGGCGTGGGATTTTAACTACGGTGTTCCTATGACAGTGCAGATTGAGGAGGAAATTCTGGATGCCTGCAGGGCAGACCACATTACGGGACTTTCGCTTCTGGGCGGAGAGCCGTTTGAAAAGGAAAACCGACAGGGACTTATAAGACTGACAAAAAAATTCCGCGAAAGATTTCCCCAAAAAACCATATGGTGCTATACAGGTTTTTTGCTTGATGAAGAGCTTTTAAAATCGCAGGATAGTGATGTTCTGGAACTTTTAAATCAAATTGATGTGCTGGTGGACGGTAGATTTGTTGACGAACTTAAAAGTGCGGAACTTCTCTTCCGCGGTTCTTCAAATCAGCGGATAATCAATGTTGCCGAAACGCTCTCAAAGGGCGAAATAGTCCTGCTTGAGGGTAAGTGGGAACGCACAATGGGCAGCGGAGATATATATGAGGCATAGAAAGGAAAGAGTAGTATGAACAAATATTCAGTAAGGATAAAAAAACTCAGCGATAATGCAGTTATTCCCACATACGGCAGTCAGTTTGCCGCGGGGGCAGACCTTTATGCGTGTGAGGGGGAGGCAGTTACTATCAATCCCCATGAAACAAAGCTGATACACACAGGTATAGCAATGGAAATACCCACAGGTTACGCAGGTCTTATTTATGCGCGCAGCGGAATTGCCAGTAAGCGTGGACTTGCCCCTGCAAATAAGGTCGGTGTTGTTGACAGTGACTACCGTGGAGAAATCATGGTGGCACTTCATAACCACAGTAGAGATGTGCAGACTATTGAAAACGGAGAGAGGATTGCACAACTTGTGATTGCGCCCTATGTTGTGGCTGATTTTGTTTTGTCCGAAGAGCTTGACGATACAGACCGCGGAGCAGGCGGATTTGGTTCAACAGGAAAAAAGTAAAGTAAGTGGAATTAGAATAAAATAGCTGCCGTACAACTGTACGGCAGCTATTTTATTCTAACTTTTCAAAATCACTTGCAGGGTGCTTGCACAGAGGACATATGAAATCCTCGGGAAGCACATCTCCCTCATACACATATCCGCAGATTTTGCAGACATAGCCCTTTTTCTTTGCCTCCGGCTTAGGTTTAATATTCTTAAAATAATAGTCGTAGGTTACAGACGGAGTATCTGAAAGAGTAAGTGCCTGTGTCACTTCGCCAATAATCATCATATGTGTCCCGCAATCAATCATATTCACAACCTTGGCACTTATGAAAGCATTGGTGTACTCAGTAAGATAATAAACATCGTTGGCGGCTCTTTTTTTATACTCAAATTGGGAAAACTTATCTGCACTGCGTCCGCTTTGGAAACCAAAATTCTGAAAAACGGAGAAGGGAACATCCTCGGAAAGCACACTGATGTTAAAAATACGGCTTTTCTCAATCATTTGGAGAGTGTAGTTATCCTTATTCACGGCAACTGCAATTTGAAGAGGTGTATCCGTCACCTGCATAACAGTGTTTATAATACAGCCGTTATCCTTCATTCCGTCGCGGGAGGAAAGTACAAAAAGCCCATAGGTAAGCTTAAACAGTGTTTTTTTCATATTCAAAACTCCTTTATATAATATATAAATTTAACATATTGTTCCGCCGCCGACAACCACGTCACCATCGTATAATACAACCGCCTGTCCCTTTGTTATGGCGCGCTGCGGTTCATCAAATGTAACGCGGAGTGTATTTTCGTCAATCTGCACCGCTGTGGCAGGCTGCTCCTGATGCCGATAGCGCACCTTTGCCTTTACACGCATAGGGTTATACATATTTTCTACGCTGATTAAATTTATATCCGTCGCGGTAAGTGTTGTGGTAAATAGCTCCTCATGACGGCACAGCACCACTGTGTTTTTATCTGTGTCAATCCCGCACACATACATAGGTGCGGGCAAGGCAAGCCCCAGTCCTTTCCGCTGTCCTACGGTGTAGCGGATAATACCCTTATGCGTGCCGAGAATATTTCCGTCACGGTCTATAAATTTTCCGTCAGGATAGGTTTTGCCTGTGTATCTTTCGATAAAGTCTGCGTAATCTTCGTTTTTTACAAAGCATATGTCCTGACTTTCTTTTTTATTCGCATTGGTAAAGCCGTTTTTTTTCGCAATTTCTCTTACCTGTGCCTTTGTCATATCCCCAAGGGGGAAATATGCTGCGGAAAGCTGCTCCTGCGTCAGTGAATAGAGAACATAACTCTGGTCCTTTGACAAATCCTTTGCCTTACGAAGAATCCATCTGCCCTTTTTC
>SVJI01000046.1 GCA_015069065.1 Oscillospiraceae bacterium
TTGCTTTTTCAATTTCACTCCACAATCTATTCATTATTGATCTATGTAAATGAATTTCTGGTTCATCTATAATTATTATTTTGTCTTTTGGAACACAAAGAGCTTGAGCGATTAAATACAAAGCTACCCTTTCACCATCGCTCATTTCTTTTCCATTATATTCCGTTGCATGTCCATTCTCCTTAATCTTTGCCACAACTTTCGCATCTAAAATATCTATACCGCGATGTGGGAAAACAGAGTTCCATATTTTTTTTAATGTTTCATCAACCATTTCAGGAACAATATCATGAGACATATTCAACTTATCTTTTTCTCTGCATTCAGCAATATATTTTTCTTGTTGAAAGTTTTTTAACGCTATCAACAAAGATAAAACATTCTCATAATCATTTAATGTTGTATAGGCATATTTTTCCCCATCCCAATTCCAACGATTATTATGATGTTGTTTTTTATTTTCATCACCATATATTAATAAGTTAGTTGCTTGTTCATAACTTTTTTGTTGAATATAAGTTCCAAAATTTAACGAACGTTGAGCACTAATTCTATGTACATTATCAGGTTGTTTTTTCTCAACCCAAGAGCCAAACTTACTTTTACCAGACCCATTGGCCCCTATAATAATCAACGAATTATTGCTCACTTCAATTTCTTCAGTTTCATTTGTATTTTTTGACTTTGGTAAAATCAATTTCATCATATATCTCCTTAATAAAATTCCTCTTCAACCTTCTTCTTTTTTCGACACATTTCGACTTTTGTCAAGTCAGGAGTAAAAATTCCAACTTATTTCTCGCCTTCAAATGAGTATTTGACACCTATTTGGGCCCTGATATAATCCATTTGTTCTAATATTGCTATACTTTCGTCAAGCGGTAAAATATCGCTTTGCAGTTTACTATTCTTTATACATTCACAGACCTCTATGATTTCTTCTTCAAAGCCATCTCCAATGCTTTCTTTAACAATATGATTCAATTCCCCGCCTATGTTTACAAAAAGCTCTTTTGCACCATAAAAATTGGGTATATGTATATGCCCTTTTGAACCGTAAATATAAGCATTTTCAGGTTTTTCAACACCAATTGATGATGTTATATTGGCAATTGCACCGTTCTTATATTTAAGCGTTACACTTGTATGAATATCAACTCCGCCATCTGTATTTGCAAGAGCGACAACCACTTCAGGTGTGTTCCCCAGAAAAATTGAAGTAAAATGCAAACCGTAAACACCTACATCAAGCAAAGAACCTCCCGCCATTTCACGCTGAAACAGCTTAGCTTCTTCCTCGGGAGTTGTAGAATAACAAAAATCCGCATCTATACCGAGGACTTCACCTATATCTCCCCGCTTAACAATTTCATGCGCTTCTTTAATTGCAGGCAAAAACCTTGTCCACATTGCCTCCATCAAAAACACACCGTTTTTTTCTGCACACTCTTTCAGTTTTTTCGCCTGATAGGCATTTACACATAGCGGTTTTTCGCACAAAACATGTTTGCCTGCATTGAGAAAGAGTTCTGCACATGATTTATGAAAAGGATGCGGAGTTGCTATATAAACAGCATCAACAATATCCGATTCTGCCATTTTTTCATAACCGCAGAAAACATTGGCAATGCCGTACTTATCGGCAAAATCTTTTCCGTTTTTTTCTGTGCGTGATGCTACTGCGACAAGCTCTGCACACTCAACATTTTTTATCGCTGATGCGAATTTATTTGCAATTATTCCGGGGCCTACAATCCCCCATCTTATTTTCTTCATGGCATATTACCCCTTTAAAATGTTTTTTCATATAAAGTATGCATACTACACCTGCAACAGGGAAAAGTCCCGCTGCAAGTAACCCTGCTCTCATACTGACTTGTTCTGTGCTTATACTAAATAGATTTGAAATTTTCATGGCAAAACTCGTAAAGCTGAATTTATCAGATATAATTCCAAGCAACTGAGGGGCAAGCGAAGCTCCCAAATCACCGCCGGCAGCCAAAAGTGCGTAAATAGCAACCCCTACGTTTTGAAATTTTTCTTCTACATAAATTAAAGTTCCAGGCCATAACATAGAGGTGAAAATTCCGGTTAAGGCACATGATATAATTCCTGCTACAGGACTTAATGTCAGACTTGCCATAAAATAGCAGACACTTGCACCGATCATTCCAAACAATAAAATGTTAATTATTTTTTTACTAAATCTGGAATACAAAGTTCTTCCCATTCCTAACAGTGCTGCGAATAAAGCTACACCTATAACATCTCCATAAACTTTAGGAACTCCTATGGCGTTTTCAATAAACCCTGATGCCCATTGAGACATCGTACATTCTGCTGCCCCGCCAAAAAATATACATAACGTGCATAGTATAATTCCTTTGTCGAATATTTTTGTTTCTTTTTGTCCTCCGCTAAAATTGTTAAGCGGTGGTAACTCAGCCTTTAAGAACATTAAAAACGCTATAAATGGCACTATTGACCAAAGCAGAGCCAGATACATCCAGTTCCTACTCCCAAAAACTGCTAAGAACAACGTGCTTAATATTACTACACCTACTACACCCCATGCAAACATTGAGTGAAGTTTGCTCATTTCGCGTTCTGGATTTTCACTTGGAATTGCTGCAATCACAGGGCTTAACAAAACCTCGCTTAACCCTGAAGCAACAGAAAATATTACTGTTCCTACCACAATCCACAAAAATGCCATATCAGGAAAGAATCTTGGTAAAACTGCGTATAATATTAAGCCGATAAACACAATAAAAGGTGTAGTTCTTACCGTTCTATGTATGTTAAAATACTTATTAAAAAACGTAAATATTAAATCAATAAGCAATTGTGTAAAGAAATTTATTACCACAAGAAATCCAAGCAAGGTATAAGACAGATTATACATATCTCTAAATGTCAAAAATAAAAGAGGTGATAAATTAGCAGATATAGACATTGTCACACCTGTCAGATAGAAAGCAGTTTTTGTAAGTTTGTATTTATCCATACCATTCTCCTTTTAGGATTGTGTACACTTATGAAAAATTTAATAAATCATGACTTACCAGCTTATTTCTTCATTTCCATATATGGTAAAACAGTAGAGCCTGATTTTTTATATAGCTTAACAGCTCTTTCATTTTCCTCTTCTACTTCCAAACGGAAAATGCAGTCTGTATATTTTTTTGTAATAAATTCCATAAGCATATTACCAATGCCCAATCCTCTGTACACATCTTTAATGTACAAATCCTCAATCCAGATACACGGCTTCCCAAATTCAGTTGAAAAGCTTTTTGCAACCATCGCGTACCCCTGTATTTCCTCTGAATTTTCAACGATATACCCTTCTAAATATGGGTTATCATTAGTGCAATTTTCTATATCATTTAAAAAAACTTCTTCTGAACCATTGGTAAATACTGCAGGTGATGCGTAAAACACCCGCATCATCTCAAGAACTTCAGTTTTATCTTCTTTTGTCATAGCTCTTATTGTGCTATTCAATTTATTTCAACTCCATTAAATATATTTATTAGATACATTTTCGAGGTTTATGACCTCATCGACCACGCTCTCATAAAATTCAGGCTCGTGGCTTACCAGAAGCACTGTTCCGCGAAACTCTGCAACTGCCTTTTTAAGCTCTTCCTTTGCCATAACATCGAGGTGGTTAGTAGGCTCGTCGAGTACAAGGAGATTGACCTCCTTTAACATCAGACGGCAAAGGCGCACCTTTGCATTTTCTCCACCTGAAAGAACTTTCATCTGTGATGTAATATGTTCTGTAGTAAGTCCGCATTTTGCAAGGGCAGCCCTTACTTCGGCATTTGTCATTGCAGGGTATTCATCCCATATTTCCTGAAGCGCAGTTTTGTCGCTTGCCACCTCTTCCTGTTCAAAATATCCCTCCTGAACAAACTGGTCACGGTTCACGCTTCCTTTGTACGGCGGAATAATACCTAAGAGGGTTTTCATCAAAGTAGACTTTCCTATGCCGTTAGTTCCCTTAACTGCAATCTTTTTATTTCTTTCTATGATAAGATTGATCGGACTTGTCAGCGGTTCATTATACCCAAGCACTAAATCCTTTGCCTCAATAACCACTCTGCCGGGAGTCCTTGCTGTTTTAAAATAAAATGTAGGCTTTACTTTTTCAGGTGTAAGGGTGATAATCTCCATCTTATCAAGCTGACGCTGCCTTGAGCGTGCAAGCGTAGCTGTTGCGGCGCGCGCCTTGTTCTTTGCAACAAATTCCTCTAAATCGGCAATCTCTTTTTGCTGTTTATTGTACGCTTGCTCAATCTGTCTCTTTTTAAGCTCGTACATACGTTCAAAATTATGGTAATCACCAGTATAGCGTGTGAGAACACAATTTTCAATGTGATAGATTACATTTACAACCTCGTTAAGAAAAGGAATATCGTGCGACACGAGTATAAATGCATTTTCATAATTTTTAAGGAAATTCTTTAACCATATAATATGATTTTCGTCAAGGAAATTTGTAGGCTCGTCCAAAATAAGAATCATCGGGTTTTCAAGCAAAAGCTTTGCAAGCAGCACCTTTGCTCTTTGTCCGCCCGAAAGCTCCGTAACATCACGATCAAGACCAATTTCATTAAGTCCCAGACCATTAGCGCACTCGCTTATCTTAGAGTCAATGATGTAATAGCCGGATGTATCAAGAATATCCTGAATATCCCCGACCTCCTCCATCATATCACTAATTTCACTATCCGATGCATCTGCCATCTTTTCGTAAATTGAGAGCATCTCTGCTTCAAGGTCAGTAAGATATTTAAATGCATCACGAAGTACATCGCGGATGGTCTTCCCTTTTTCCAATGTAGAATACTGGTCAAGATACCCTGTTGTAATATGCCTGCACCATTCCACCTTTCCTGAATCAGGTGTTAACTTTCCTGTAATTATATTCAGGAAAGTAGACTTACCCTCTCCGTTAGCCCCTACAAGCCCTATATGCTCTCCTTTGAGCAAACGAAAGGACGCATTATCTAAAATTTCACGACCGCCAAAGCCGTGTGTTACATTTTCAACATTTAAAATACTCATTTAACTACTCTTTTCTTTTAATTATCCTTTTTATTATAGCATAACAAATGCAAAAAGACAACCAAATTTATGATTGGTTGTCTTTCTTATAATTCTCATTACTTAACTGAAGTTACTTTCGCTGAATCAAAGGCTCTTATTACTACTCTTAGCGGATGCAGTTCCTCCTCCTGTGACATAGGAAGTTCGCTGCCAAACTTAAGATGCTTAACAATCTCCATAAAGAAGTCCTTACAATCAGAGTTTGCGGTGTCAACCTCCCCTAAATCCTCCTCATGAGTATAGAGGTGGGTGTGCTTACCGCCGTCAGTTATCTCAATCATTCCCTCTGTGCCGAAAATTCGTACGCTCTCGTTTCCCCAACGCCCAAAACCGCGTGGGTTAAGGTAATTTATACACGCAGAAGCAACTCCGCCATTACTAAGTTCCATCATCCATGAGGATGCCGTGAAAAGACCTTCGTTTGGATTGATATTTCCCAAATGAGTCTGGCATACATTTACCTTTTCCACAGTAAGACCTGTAATATGTTCCAGAAAGCGTATTGCATGTATTCCTGCCTGACGAACAAGTCCTCCGTCCTTTTTCTCATTCTGTGGTCTTGAATTAACATTCATAGGATAGGATTTCTGTACATAAACCTGTACTACCTCCCCGACCTTTCCATCGCGCACGGCTTTGCGCACACTCCAGTAAGGTTCTACATAGACACTGTCTGCCATCTCATGAAACTCTTTACCAGCCTTTTTAGCTGCATCCAGTATCCGTGCGATACCGTCCTCGGTGAATGCCGCAGGTTTTTCGGCATAAACATGTTTTCCTGCCTTAAGACATTTGATTGCATCATCTTCCTGATCGCATCTTTGCGGTGAACACAGGCTGATAAGGTCAAGTTCTTCATCCTCCAGCATTTCATCCAAAGTGGCGTAAACCTTAAACCCGCCTTTTCCCAGGTTTTTCAGTTCATCCATAAAATAATTAGAAAGCTTACAAACTGCTGCTATTTCGGTTATATCATCTTCATAAATTTCCAACCCAATCTGATGTCCAAAAGAGCCGTAAAGCCCAATTTTAAATTTCTTTTCCATGCACATTTCCCTCGCATTTATCATATAAAATCAGCAAAGTCCTTTGTCAAATCTTTATAACACTCAATCGTTCTTTCGAAAAGTCCTTCGGCATATAAAAATCCATCCTCAATTCTGCGCACACTCTCTTTAATATCAATTATCGGGAACTTCTCCTGTATTTCATTTATCATTCTCGTATGTACTGCAGTTGCCTCTACTCCGCAAGGACCGTCATCGGTTCTTCCCTCTTCGATTGCCCTTACTGCATCATGTAATTTTTTACATGCATCCTCTTCCAATCCTGGATTTCCATAATTAACCTTTTTTCCATCTTTAAATATTGCTACAATATCTCCGTATTCTGTATATTCTTCAGGAAACATAGAATTAGTATTATTGTTGACTTCATTTGAATAATAAACCGTAGCATTCTCAAACGTATATTCAAAAATAGGCTCTATCGTTTGATTAACAGGATGGGCAGCTATAAAGCAAGCGTCCGCACCATCAATTTTAAACTTTATCTTTGAAAAATCGAAGTTTTCAATTTTATTTGCACGCATAAGCTCTGCAGTTATATCTGTTGGCTCTGCGGACATACCGTAATCTCCCATAACAAAAAGCATATTAAACAAGTAATGTGCCGCTGAGTTATTGGCAACACTGTCATATACCAAGCGTCCGTCATCTGTTTTTATTTTTCCTGCCCAGCCGATTCCGCGATTAAAATATTCAAGGCTTCTGGGGCGCAGTATAAGTGTTTTCATTTCAACAACTTTACCCAATTTGCCGTCAGAGATATCCTTTTTTAAGCTTGTTATGGCGTCGCTATATGCCCATTGGTATCCAATGTACACAAATTTGCCCGTCTTTGCCTTTGTTTCCATAATAACATCTATATCCTTGGCATCTGAACACAGAGGTTTTTCACAAAGCACATTTGAGCCATTTTCAAGCGCGGTTAATATATGCTGTGTATGTAAGAATATGGGGGTTGAAATCACTGCCAGTTCAGCCGAGCCAGAAGCATAAAACTCTCCCATGTCCGAATAGAACGGAACATTCATCTCTTTCAAATTTTCCAAAAAAGCACATCTCTCAGGATATGGGTCAACAACACCTACCAGTTTCATCGAAGATGTTGGTCTGTTTACAAATTCATCAACCATTGTACCGCCATATCCGCCTATGCCTACTAAGACAACATTTACCTGTTTCATCATGCAACACTCCATTTGATTTTATGTCTTAAACTTAACATACTTTTACATTTGTGTCAACATAAAAAAAGGGCAAAATCATAGAAAAATTCCACAATATTGGACATTTGGAACTAAACGGTTACCCGATTGCTTTTATTGCAGTATTTTACGAACTAAAGTTCACATGTTTTTTACTAATATCTACTTAATTGCTATGTTTTTTTGTATCAAATAAATTAAATACGGTAATGCTAATCTTGCCCAGAACAAAAGGAGGTAATTGTTTATTATGAATAAAGCTGTAAAAAGAATTATCATCGGCACAAGCGTCACTGCAGCCGGTGCCGCCGCATTGGCTGCTGAAGCGTATCTTTTTACAAAAAAAATGATGCGCATCGCCTTGGACCGCGACATTCCAAAAAACCCAGGCAAGTCAATAAGTCGGATATCCGGCTCTCTCCCTGATGCCGAAATTATGGCGAAGATAAAAACTGCTGCCTCCGAACTTAAAGAAAAAATAACAAAAACTGTAGAGATATCCTCCTACGACGGAGAAAAGCTTGTAGGTCATTTTTATGAGAACAAAAGCCCCAAAAGGATAATAATAGCCATGCATGGCTGGCGTTCTTCATGGGCAAACGATTTTGGCTCAATATCCGAATTCTGGCACAGCAACAACTGCAGCGTTCTTTATGCTGAACAAAGGGGGCAGAATAACAGTGGTGGGGACTTTATCGGTTTTGGTTTAATTGAGCGCTATGACTGTCTGGAATGGGCAAAATGGGTAAATGAAATAACAGGTAAAAAACTGCCGATTTATCTTGCCGGTATTTCGATGGGTGCTTCAACTGTTCTTATGGCATCGGGATTAAAGCTTCCTGAAAACGTCGCGGGAATTATGAGTGATTGCGGTTTCACGTCTCCCCAGTCAATATGGAAGCATGTAGTTGAAAACAATCTGAATCTTTCATATGGAATGATAAGCGGCGTAGCAAATGATATTTGTAAGAAGAAAATCAATATGAGTGCAAATGACTATTCCACTATCGACGCATTGACTGAAAATACAATTCCGGTTTTACTGATACACGGGACTGACGATACCTTTGTCCCCATAGATATGACATATGAAAATTATAAGGCATGTACTGCCCCTAAACGTATTCTGGTCGTTCCGGGAGCCGGGCATGCAATGAGTTATATTGTTGACAAAAAAAGCTATGAGGACGAAGTAAATGAATTTTGGAAAAGCTGCGAAAATATATATCAAAACTCTAATAACTAGTTCTGGTTTGTCTTTTTTACACATTTTTGACAACATCATTTTACGGCGAGCGACAAGTTAGCCTTGCAATTTAAAAATTTCAGCTAAACAACTGGACAAAAGGAAAAAAGCCGTGTATAATAGAGTGTATAAAGGAAATTTGGTAAGTAATTCCTTTTAATTAATTATGGAGCGTGATTAAAAATGAAACTTATCATCAAAGACAATTATCAAGAAATGAGTGCATGGGCTGCACAGCATATCGCCGATGCAATCAACAATCACAAGGAAGACCGTCCCTTTATTCTCGGCCTCCCTACCGGTTCTTCTCCCCTTGGAGTTTATAAAAAGCTTATTGAGATGAATAAGGCAGGTAAGGTAAGCTTTAAGAACGTAGTAACCTTTAATATGGATGAGTATGTAGGACTTCCCAGAGAACATGACCAGAGCTACTGGTATTTCATGCATGATAACTTCTTTAATCATATTGATATTCCTGCTGAAAATGTTAATATTCTTAACGGCATGGCAGATGACCTTGACGCAGAATGTCTCCGTTACGAAGAGAAGATTGCTTCTTACGGCGGAATTGACCTTTTCCTCGGCGGCAGCGGCGTAGACGGTCATATTGCTTTCAATGAGCCGTTTACATCACTTACATCCAGAACTGGCGTTCGTGCTTTGACACAGGATACATTGATTGTAAATTCCCGTTTCTTTGACAATGACCCAGACAAGGTTCCGAAGACTGCTCTTTCCGTTGGAGTTGGTACTGTATGTGACTCTAAGCAGGTTCTTCTTCTCATAAGCGGTCACAATAAGGCACGTGCATTGCGCCATTGTGTTGAGGGCGGCGTTGACCATGCATGGACAATTAGTGCCCTTCAGCTCCATCCTGATGGAATTATCGCATGCGACGAAGATGCTTGCGGAGAGCTTAAGGTTGATACCTATAAATATTTTAAAGAAA
>SVJI01000047.1 GCA_015069065.1 Oscillospiraceae bacterium
TAAAGCTCCGCAGAAAATAGCACTTTTAATAGCCTGTGCTACGATGTGCGGCGCCATAAATAGTCCCTGAAACATATATCTGTTTTGCCCGAGTGTAGCGCCACATTCTTTGCCGATTCCCGGTGCCGTTTGGCGATATGCGGCAAGCTCCACATACTCTTTCTTGCCGACAATATATCCGCCCGATTGACAAAGAGAACCACCGATATTTTTAATCAGCGAGCCAACTACTAAGTCAGCTCCGTGCTGCGTAGGTTCAGTTTTTTCGGCAAACTCACCGTAACAGTTGTCAACAATACAGCATACATCAGGGCGAAGAGATTTAATATGGGAAATAGCTTTCCCGAGTTTTTCGCAGCTGAGTGTATCACGCCAGTCATATCCCTTTGAACGCTGGAGAATTACAGCCTTAACGTCGCTTGTCAGTGCTTTTGTAATTCCGTCAAAGTCAATGTTTCCGTCAATTAAATCAACCTGCTTATAAGATACACCGAAATCCTTAAGACTTCCACCGCTGTTTCCGGAAATACCTATTACCTCTTCCAAGGTATCGTATGGCTTTCCTGTCGCAGCGAGAAGCGTGTCGCCGGGGCGCAGTACGGAAAACAGTGAAATTGCCAGACAGTGAGTTCCGTTTACAATGTTATGACGCACTAAGGCATCTTCAGCTCCGAATATGTCGGCATATATTTTGTCAAGGGTTTCTCTGCCTACATCGCCATAGCCGTAGCCTGTAGACGGATACAGACAGTTTTCACCGACACGGTTATTTATGAATGCGTCAAGCACCTTTTCCTGATTAAACCGTGCAGTTTCATCAATTTCAGAAAAATATGGCTCAATTTCTTTTTCTACAATGTTTCCTAAATGCCTTATTTCTTCGTTGATTACCATAATTACCTCCGTAAAAATTTTCTGGCAGCATTTCTTACGCGTGCCCTGCATCTGTAATATAACGAGCCCAGAGTTCCCCAGAGTAAAAATTCAAGGCTTCCACGCTTTATACATCTTCCGTCACGGTAGATTTCGCTGACAATACCTATGACGTTATCATCTGTAATAGCGTACTCATATTCAAACTGGTGGTCTCCGCGCATAACATATTCGTCTTTATGTTTTTTTACCAATCTATGCAAAACGAACTGGCCGTTATCGCGCCGATAAAACAGAATATCATATTTTTTGGGTTTTTCGTAAAATGAAGATACTACAACCTCATCAATACCCTGTCTTAATGTAGGGAGCATACTTGTCCCCTTGGGCTTAAAACGTACTGTGCCGCCGTCCTTAAGCTGTGCTGTAAAAACCTCATACACATCGTTTAATGAAACCTTATCTGTCTGCACAAAATCAATCCTCCAAAAGCTTTGCGTCCTCAAGCTTCATGATAAACTCGTCTATGTCTTTTTTTGCCTCTTCTTTGTCAACGTCATACTCGAAAAGAACTGCGTTAAGCATTTCTTCCTTTGTTGTGCTTTTTTGCAGCAAATTCCAGAAAAACACACCTGTGTCGTTAAGTGTGAGCATTCCGTTGAAGTCGAGATTGCCGCCAACTGAAACAACTATATTTTTTCCTGCAACGCTGCGCAGAAGATATCCGTCTTTAATTTTCATAAAAGAACATCCTTTCCTGAAAGAATACAATAATATTCTAACACACTGTCAGGGTAAAATCAATAATATTATCTTACCTGATGTGCAAAATTTGGTTAAATTATTCTTTACATTAAGCTCTGCTTGTGGTATGATAATATAGATAATCTGGACGCATAGAGAAAAAGGAAAATTTTAATGAACAGAGATAAATTAAATTTCAGGGTAATATTAAGAATAGGGTTTTCGCTTCTCCCGATTTTATTTGGGATGCCTACGATAGCTATGGTTATATGTGCATATAATCTGGCGATGTCATTTGTTTTCTGCGGACCGTTAACCGCATTTGTAAGCTCCTTGTCTGCAGTTTGCATATCAATGTTTTTTTGCAGTTCGTACGGAGTGGGCGCACAACTGCAGGGATTGTTTCTGGCGATTGAGGCGATACTGTGTGCAGCGGCGTGTATCTATGCAGTTTTGTTTAAAAAGAGCTTTTACCCCGGAGTTTGGCTGGCAGCAGGCGGGTTTTTAGTGCCCAGCTTTATCAGCCTTTATAACGATGCTGCAAAAGCAGGGATGAGTGTGGCGCAGTACCTTACACAATTACCCCTTGAAATGCTCAGACTTCAGCTTGAATCAGTACCTGCAGAATTACAGCAGGCAGGCTTCAATGCCGTTGCCGTTGAAAAAATACTTGAAAAGGTCGGGGAAATTACAGTCATGGTAATTCCCTCCATGCTGATACTGTGTTCTGTTGTAATCGGTTATATTGTTGTGTGGTCTGTTACCTCTCAACTGAGAAAGCTTCCCTTTGGCATAAAGCATTCCTTCTCCCATATACGTCTGCCTCGTTCTATGGTGGCAGTTCTGGCTTTATCGCTTATATTGCTGCTTTGGGGTATCTGGGAGGAATTGTCATATATCTCGGCAAATGTTTTCCTTGTATTGATTTTCTTATGCTTCTTTGCAGGAATGTCTTTCGTAGACTATTATCTTCGTCGGGTAATCCACGGTAATTTTATCCGCATACTGATTCATATTTTTGTGATAATTACAGCAACAACTACAACAATGATAAGTCCGTTTATAAACATATTTGTTATATATGCGCTAATTGCAGTGGTTGATTCCTTTGCTGACTTTAGAAAATTGTCTCTTGAAGAAGAGAAGAGGGGTGACCTTGATGAAACAGAAAAAAGAGATGCTTGATTCTGTTCCACGTATTGCTACACCGTTTTTTGCAATCATAATAATTTTTGCTTCAGTGTTTCTTTTCAAAATCAATGCAGTGCTTTCCGTAATTATCCTCATTTGTTCGGCATTAATTCTTTTAGAAAAGATAATCTGGCATTTTGCCAGAGTCCGTAAAATGAAGGAATATATCAGCAACGCAGCAAGTGATGAAGACGAACTGCAGAATAATGAGGCACTTTTTAAATCCATGAGTCCCATTGCCGGAATCCGTATTGACGGAAGTATTGCATGGTATAACTCAGCCTTTAAAGAGCTTTTTCCTGTTATATCCGATAAAAAGATTTTTGAGCTTTTACCCGAAATAAGAATCAGGGAAATTTATGATAAAGGCGCACACGATGGTGTTACTGTAGAAATAGGTGATGAATCCTATAACGTCAAGGCGAGTGTTAAGCGCAGAACGTCACCTGACCATGCAGCAATAATGCTCTATATGGAAAAGGTTACAGAGCTTCTTAGACTTCGCAGGGAGCTTGACGATGCACAGTGTGCAGTTGCCCATATCATGGTGGATAACTACGATGAGGCTATAAATGATGTCAACGATGAAGAGCATCTTGATGTCATAAATTTGATTGATAAAAATATTATAGGTTGGATGCAGGATTCGGGAGGACTTGTAAGAAAACTTGAAAAGGATAAATTTCTGTGTGTCTTTACGAAAAAGCAGCTTGACGGATTTATCGAGAAAAAGTTTGAAGTATTAGATAACGTTAGAAATTTTAATCCCGGAACAAAGACACCTCCCACATTGAGTGTCGGAATAGGAATAGGCAGTGAAAATCTCAGCGGCGATAATAACTCTGCAAAAAAGGCCCTTGAAATGGCACTCGGACGCGGCGGTGATCAGGTAGTAATTCATGAAAAGGGTAAATTCAGGTATTTTGGCGGTAATACGAAAGAAACTGAAAAGCGCACTAAGGTAAAGGCTCGTATCATGGCGAGAAATTTGCGTGAGCTTATGGAAAATTCCGATAATGTTCTGATCATGGGCCACAGAAACAGTGATGCCGATGCCATTGGAGCGGCGATAGGTGTTGCCAGCATGGCGGAATTTATAAAAAAAGAGGCAAAGGTTCTTCTCCTTACCAAAGACGATACTGTTCAGATGCTTCTTAAGAAGATAGAGGACAATCACTACCACGACGGAATGTTCATAGGAAAAACAGGTGTAAAGGAATTTATAACACCAAAAACACTCTTGGTGGTATGTGACACCCATGTTCCAGAATATACAGAAATGCCCGAGCTTCTTGACAGTGTTAAAACAAAGGTTGTAATTGACCATCACAGAAGAAGCGAAAGCTTTATTGACAGTGCCGACATTGTATATCACGAGCCGTTTGCATCGTCAGCGTGTGAAATGGTTGCGGAAATAATGCAGTATTTTGACCCGCGTTATTCTGTATCTACGGTTGATGCCGAGGCTCTTTATTCAGGAATTGCCGTAGACACAAAGAATTTCACCTTTAAGACAGGTGTCAGGACCTTTGAAGCGGCAGCATATCTGCGTGCAGCAGGAGTTGATACCTTGCATGTTAAAAAGCTTTTCAGGGAGTCAATTGACAGCTATAAGCTTAAAGCATGTATAGTAACAGAGGCACAGGTTTATGGCGATAATATAGCTATATCACTGTTTTCAGGCGTGGTTCCGCATCTTATAGTTGCAGAGGCAGCTGATGAAATGCTGGAGATTACGGATATTAAAGCATCCTTTGTGGTTGCGCGCAGTGAGGACGGCAGTGTTATTATAAGCGGCAGGTCACTTGGAGAAGTTAATGTTCAGGTGGTACTAGAAAAGCTTGGCGGCGGCGGTCATATGATGGTTGCAGGGGCACAGCTTTTAGGAACATCTGTAACCGATGCGGGTGAAATGTTAAAACAGGCAATTGATGAGCTTAGTATCTGAGAAAGGAAGTAATATATAATGAAAGTTGTACTTTTAACAGATGTAAAAGGACATGGAAAAAAGGGCGATGTAGTTGAGGCAAGTGACGGTTATGCAAGGAACTTTCTTCTGCCGAAAAAAATGGCGGAGATTGCAACTGCGGATGTCCTGAATAATTTAAAGGGTAAGAATGAGGCTGCAGCTTATCATAAGCAGCAGGAAATAGATAAGGCTAAGGAAGTTGCAAAAAGCCTTGACGGAGCAAAGGTTACACTTACAGGAAAAGCAGGTGATAACGGAAAGCTCTTTGGTAAAATCACAAACCAGAATGTAGCAGACGCTATCAAATATCAGCTTCACCATGTTATCGACAAGCGAAAGGTAGTACTTCCCGACGGAATAAAAACAATAGGTGAAACCAGCGTTGAGCTTAAAATTTATCCTGAAATTTCGGCAACAATCAAGGTGGTTGTTAATCCCCAATAATTATAAAAAAGAAGTACGGTGATACAAATGGAAATTCCAATCGGAAGAACCATGCCATATAATCTTGAGGCAGAGGCAGCAATCTTAGGAAATATGATTCTGGATGAAAAGGCATTGGTTGCAGCTATGGACAAGCTGGACGAGGAGTGCTTTTATGCCACTGCAAACAAAACAATATTTATTGCAATCTCGAAGCTTTTCGAGGAGGGTGTTCCGGTAGACATAGTTACTCTGTCGGAGAAACTCGGAGATAAGCTGGACAGTGTGGGCGGTATTGCTTATATTACAAAAATTGCCCAGAATGTCTTTACAAAGGAAAATCTTGCTCAGTATATAGAGATTGCCCGTGACAAAAGAACTCTCCGCAGATTGATTGAATCGGCGAGTGAAATTATGGACATGGGAATGAAGGATGAAGATACTGCTGCGGAAATTATAGACAAGAGTGAGCAGCTTATTTTCAGAATATCAGAGCAACAGGGAACGAGAAGCTTTTCACATATTGGAGAGGTTGTAAAGGGTACTCTGGCAATGCTCGAAGAACTTAAGAAACGCGGGGGAAAGGTTACAGGTATTAAGACAGGCTTTACAGGTCTTGATGCGGCGACCGCAGGACTGCAGAACAGTGACCTTATAATCCTTGCGGCACGTCCCGGTGTGGGAAAGACGAGCTTTGCGCTGAATATCGCACAGAATGCTGCAATCAGGGAAAAGGTTCCTGTGGCAATATTCTCTCTTGAAATGAGCAAAGAGCAGCTTGTTAACAGAGTTATATCAAGCGAGGCACTGGTTGAGGCGGGAAAGCTCAGAATCGGTGATGTTGATACAGGTGATATGACTAAAATAGCCCACTCTCTTAAGGATATTCTGACAGCACCTATATATATCGATGATACACCCGGTATAACAGTAGCGGAGATAAGAGCCAAGTGCAGAAGATTAAAGATGGAAAAGGGTCTGGGATTGGTTGTAATTGACTATTTGCAGCTTATGCAGGGCAGCAGTAAATCTCGGGGAGAGAGCCGTACTCAGGAGGTCAGCGAAATGTCGCGTTCTCTGAAGATTATGGCGAAAGAGCTGAATATTCCTGTTATTACACTGTCGCAGCTTAACCGTTCATCGGAAAAACTTTCGCGCAGACCTATGCTGAGCGACCTTCGTGAAAGCGGCTCGATAGAGCAGGATGCAGATATTGTAATTATGCTGTGCCGCCAACAGGAGGAAGAGGGTAGCGAGGAATCCGCAGGTAATATTATAGAATGTATTCTTGCTAAAAACCGTGCCGGTGAATGTGGCATAATCAACCTTGCATGGCGCGGTGAATATACAAAGTTTATGAATCTTGACAGCAGAAGCTGAGAAACAGGTGGGTACTATGCTGCTTGATAAAGTGCGTAAAACAATAGAAGAAAATGCGCTTTTGAAGCGTGGTGACACTGTAATATGTGCAGTGTCAGGCGGTGCTGATTCCATATGTCTGCTTCGGGCTATGCTATATCTCAGAAAAGAATATAATCTTTCACTCTTTGTAGCAAATGTGAATCACCTTATCCGCGGGGAGGAGTCTGACCGCGACAGTGAATTTGTTAAGTCGGTTTGCCGTGCTGCAGAAATCGAATGTTTTTACAGGGAATATAATGTTACGGAGATTGCCAAAACCCGAAAAATAGGGGAGGAAGAGTGCGGGCGCATCTTGCGCTATGAGTTTTTTGAGGAGTTATCCCAAAATTTAGGCGGTGCTAAAATAGCAACCGCTCATAATCTTAACGATAATGCTGAAACAGTGCTTTTTAGGCTGATACGGGGAAGCAGCTCTCAGGGACTTGGCGGAATTAAGTATAAGAGAGGGAATATAATTCGCCCTTTGCTTGATGTATCGCGTGATGAAATTGAAGAATATCTTTATGCAAACAGCATATCGTGGTGCAATGACAGTACAAATTTACAGCCAATATATGCACGGAACAAGCTTCGTCTTAATGTTATGCCGGTTCTGGATGAAATTTCACGCGGCGCAGCGGAGAGGATTGTCTCTGCATCAAAGCTTGTGGCGGAGGATGATGAATATTTAAACCTTGTCTCAAAGCAGGCGGAAAAAGGTTGTTTTTCGCACGGACAGTTGTACTTTGACGTCCTGATAAATCTGCCCGCTCCTGTTAAACGCAGAATTGCAGTAGATGTCCTCAAAGAGTGGGGCGTGCATGAAATAACAACGGACAAGGTTATAAGCTTTTTGGCTTTTCTGGATAAGGAAAGCGGCAAACGCTTTGACATAAATGCTGATTTCTATGCGGAGAAAACATATAACAGAGTTTCGATTCATAAAAGATGCAGTAAGGAAAATTTCAGTGCAATCTTAGATATAGGACAGAGAGTCAGTGACGGTAATTGGGTTTTGGAGGCTAGTTATTCGTCCTTTCCTGTGAAAAGGGAGGGTAATGTTGTAGCAGTTTTTGACGGAGGAAAGTTATCTCCGCCACTAAGCGTCAGATACAGAAGAGACGGCGACAGAATTTCCCCAAAAGGTATGAATGGCACAAAAAAAGTAAGTGACGTTTTTTCTGATGAAAAAATTGACAGATTTTCGCGTGATTTTATCCCGATTGTTGAAAAGGATTCGCAAATTCTGTATATAGGCGGTGTAAGGCAGTCATCGCTTTACTCTCCGGATGAAAACACCAGAAAATTTTTAATTATAAGGTATATTGTTTACAAATGATAAAATTAAACGGAAAGGTAATGGTTTAACATGGCTAATATCTACGAACCAATTGAAAAGGTACTTATCAGCGAGGAGCAGATAAAGGCTCGTATTTGTGAAATCGCAAAGGAAATTGACCGCGATTATGAGGGAAAGGAACCTATGATGCTGTCTGTCCTTACAGGAAGCTTTATGTTCGCTTCTGATTTGATGCGCTCTGTATCAGTTCCTACATCGATTTCATTTGTTTTTGCGTCAAGCTACGGCAATTCTACTGTTTCCTGCGGAAATGTTGAAATTCAGGCAGGAAAGGGTTTTGAACCTGCAGGAAAGGATATAATAATAGTTGAGGATATTATGGATTCGGGCAGAACATTAAGCTGTGTGAGGAAATATTTGCTTGACCAAGGTGCTAAAAGTGTAGAAATATGCACCTTTTTGGATAAACCCTCACGCCGTGTTGTAGATATAGATGCAAAGTATAAGTGCTTTGAGGTCCCCGATGAATTTGTTGTGGGTTATGGTCTTGATTTTAATTACCAATATCGGCAATATCCTTTTGTTGGTGTGCTTAAAAGTGAATATTATGAATAAAATGTGAAATAGATTGATTGTTTTTGTTTTTAATGCTAAACTTGTTAAAGAAAAGGGGGTATCGTTTTGAAAAAGTCTTTTAAAAGCATAAGCTTTTATATAATTTTGCCTATTGTTATTGTAATTCTTATGATGATGTCTCTCAATCAGCCTGATTCGGGAGTCAAGACATTTTCAGAGCTTGTAAATGCAATTGAGGAGAAAAAGGTAACACATCTTGAAATCAACGACACTTCATCAATTGCAGTTATTGACGGAAAAGAATATTCGGTAGAGGTTTCAAAGGATGTTCTTTTTGCGGTAGCCGGTGCAGAAATTGAGGAGCAGATAAAATCGGGTGATATGAAAAGCACAGTGCCTGCACCTGAAACAGTTTCATGGTGGGTATCACTTCTTCCAACTCTTTTGATGATTCTGGTAATCGGATTCTTCTGGTTCTCGTTCATGAAGCAGCAGACAGGCGGTCATGGAATAGGAAGCTTTGGTAAAAGTAAGGCTAAATCCGCCATCGACAGTAAGGTAACGTTTGAACAGGTGGCAGGTGCAGATGAAGAAAAGAAGGAACTTGAGGAAGTTGTAGAATTTCTCAAAAATCCGAAAAAATTTATCGAGCTTGGGGCACGAATTCCCAAGGGTGTGCTTCTTGTAGGCCCTCCCGGAACAGGTAAGACTCTTCTGGCGAAAGCTGTTGCAGGAGAGGCAGGGGTTCCGTTCTTCTCCATATCCGGTTCTGACTTCGTGGAAATGTTTGTAGGTGTTGGTGCAAGCCGTGTTCGTGACCTTTTTGAACAGGCGAGGAAGAATCTCCCTGCAATTATCTTTATAGATGAAATTGATGCCGTGGGAAGACAGCGTGGAGCAGGTCTTGGCGGCG
>SVJI01000001.1 GCA_015069065.1 Oscillospiraceae bacterium
ATACAAGAGGTGATGTTGCTGACAATCCGAAAACATCAAGCTTTTTAGTTTGAAGATTACTGCCTGTTTTATCTGAATTTGCCGCTATCTTTATTGCATCTGTTCCTCCGTTATATCCCTCTGTCGACGCATAATATGTACCTGTCCAACCACCATCATTAAAAATTTCCGAATCAGAAGAAAATTTATTTGAATTGAAATGTGCTGATTCAAAATTTTCCACAAAGGTCTGTGCTTCAGGGATTGGTGCAGCAAAAACAGGGTTTACTGCGATTGTTGTTATCAGAAAGAATAATGCCATAAGAATTGAAATTGATTTTTTCATATAAATACATTCCTTTCTCTTTTTTTATTTTAATAAATTTAATTACAATTAATTGCCGCATTAAGGGGCAGCCATGCATTTTCTTCAAGCATTGTGATAGTAACGCTGCTTGTGTCGGATATTGCTTGGTCAAAGCTGAATGTTGCCGTTAAATTCGCACCTACAGCTGCATTAGTCAGTGTAACGATGTCTGCATCAATCATCTTCCCACCGTCGTACAAAATCCCCATGACTCTGCACGACATAGTTTCAATCGATTCAGAATCCGTAAGCTTATATGTGGCTGTAAGCTGTTTTTTATCCCCGCCTAGCTCTTTTCCGATGTATTCGGTTTGAAGAACATAGGGAGCGCACGTAGTAAAGCTGAAATCTTCACCGCTAAGACTTACCCCTGACATGTTTTTCGCCGTTGTAAGCTCAATCGTATACTCCGTGTTTTTGTCAAGAAGCTTTGTAAATATTATTTTCTTGCCAAGAATTCCGCACGGCTCAACACGAAAGCCTGTAAATGAATCTCCGTTTTCATCCTTAATACTGATTGTTTCAGGATTCATTTCTTGCGTAAAGCTCAATGCAATCGGCTTATTTCTTGATATGTCCGTTGCGTCGCTCTCAATACTTGCCTTTGTAAACTGCGGTGGCGTCTGTGCATTATAAACATTGATTTTCAAATTATCCACATATGCTCTTATCAAGTTTGAGCTGTCTGCACCGTTCTGAAAAGCAAGCATTGTAAAATATTGCTTTGTTTTATCTGTATACGGGGCTAAATTCTTTGACACTGAAAGACAAACGTTGCCGTCTTCGTCTATAATTGCTCCCGTTCTCTTCGTTGCCGTCTGTGCAAGCTCTACTGTGTACCATTTATCCGTTTCGTAGTAAAACTTCCCCAAGCCGTCATAGGTTTCAAAATAGAATTTGTTTTCATCATCTTTTTTAAGATTAAAAATCTTGTCATCTTCAAGATTAACATGATAGAAACAAATCTTAAAACACTTGTTATTATCGTAGGAATCTGACGGGTTAGCTCCGATACGCAAGTCATACGTAAATACTGCTGTCTTGTCTGTAACAAGGCTTCCGTTATCGTAAAAATCCTTAATACTTCTGGTTTTAAACCATCCGTACACGTTATTTGATGATTCCAGTCTGAGTCCGATAGAACCATCTCTTCCCTCCCCGGGGACAAGATACATATTGCTGTTATTGGCTGTTGCATCTCCAAGCAATACATCACTTACAAAGCTGTCTGTTCCCGAAGGTCTGTTGCTATACGTAGGGTAGCCCTTAACCTGAGTTTCCTCTGTTACATTGGTATGCTCAAAGTCATCTGTTACAATGCCGTATCCGCCCAAGGTTGCTGCATCTGTGGTATCTAAGCCATCAGCAAAAACACATTGGCACATGCAAAAAGTTAATGCCAGCACCATACATATTACAAGCACGTTTCTTTTACTCATTTTTTCTCATCTCCTTTTCTTTAAATTTCAGCTTTAATACTGATATACAAAATATTCCATTGTCCTTCCTTCGTGGTAGTCACGCAGAAATACCTTCGCATTTTCTCCTGTGTAATTGCTGGGTACACTGTAAAAATCAACTACATTGACCTCTTTTGTTTTCACGTCATACACTACAACGCCTTCGTTGGTAAGAGGGTTAAATACAAATGTTTCCGCTGTTGGATTTACAGCAGTATTATCGTAGCTGTATCTGAAAAGGTCTGCGTTTGCCCTTTCAAGATGTGCAAACAGCATATGCGTTCCGCTCGTACCTGTGATTTGCTGTACACTATTTTTCAAATCGTTAAATGTAAATATTCTTTCGATATAATTGATATTTTGATTTGCGTCTAAGGTAAATCTTACAACGTCACCGCCCTTTAATATGTTTGCCATATTATCGGCATCCTGTCGGTACACATCGACACATTCTGTATCACTTCTGCCTCCGCCGTCTCCGGTCAGAACCCAGCTTTCGTTGACACTTTTAACGGAATAAAAGCTAAGAATATCGGTTGAAACAGTTTTATAGCTCACCTTTCCTTTATGGTCGGCAAGCACGATTTCATATCCCCAGTTTCCGTCTTTATCCATGGTATTTATAACCTTTTCAACCATATATGAATATTTGTTGTAATACAGCGACTTTTTCTTTTCCACTGCGGTGTCTACTATTTCATTTTCATCATAGCCTTCCCACACTGCCGCACAGTCAGCCACACCGATTTCATCGGCATCATAAAGTGCCATATAATACTCAGCCGAGCCGCTTATATCCTTTGGTGATAAAATAGAGAAATAATAATCATCGGGGTTACTCATTCCGAGACCTGCCGAGTCAACAAAAATAACGCAGTCATTACTTATCCCGATTTTTTTATTTACCACATTACTTCTTAATACGTATTTGGAAAGTCCCTGTGAATACGGGTCAAATTCCAATGATTCTCTAAGAGAAGAATCATATTCTGCTGATGATTTTTGAAGAGTATCAATCTTTTTAATAACTCCCTCATCGTTGAGCTTGAATTTTATTACCTGTCTCTTTGAAAAGTCAACATTTTCGCCTGTTCCCACATTGTAGGTCAGTGCCTTATCCTCAAAGCCCTTTCCGTCAACGAAGAATTTTTTATCCACAGTATATACATCAATTTTTCCGCTTGAATCCATAATCTTCATATAAAGCGTCTTTTTGAGTGCAGTGCCGTCAAGTGCCGCTCTAATCAGATATCCGTACTCGTAGCTGTTTTTTGTTTTATCAATTTCAAAATCAGCAATATTTCCGTATGCATCCATATAAGCAATAATGTAATCACCGGGATTAATTCTGTCTCTGCTGCCGCCGGATATCAGCTTTGTCAATGATTGTGAGAGCTTATACTCAATATCATCAATATAAACCGTATCACTTCCTTCGCAAGCTTCAATCATTCCGTTCATTTTTGAATTTGAAACAAGAATTTTTACATGCTTTGCATTATCATAGTCAAAAACAATTTCTCCGTTTGTGAAGCTGTATGCATCACAAACTACGCTGATGATGTTTCCGGGTTTGATATCTTCAAAGCTTCCCGTCTTGCCGTTAATATAAATTTCCAGATTCTTTTTAACCTTTTCAAGCTTAACAGCATCGTTTCCGATTTCGGGGCGGATTGTATAATTAAGCGATGATATGCCCGACACCTTTAATGTCTTAACAATATCCATATGCACAACATCATATGTTCCGCTGTTTTTTGAATCAACCAATGTCACACTTCCGTTTTTGAGCTTATCAAATAACGCTTTTGAAGGTGAAGATGCCTTATTATTTACTATCGCCAAAGCAGATTTATTTATTGTTGCCTTCTCATTGTCATCGTATTTGAGAACAAGAGTTGACCCGTTGTCGGTTACCGAATCAATTTCTGATGCACTGAGAGTAAGCGATTTAACCTTGTGATTGGGTGAAACGCTTACCACAATGTCATCCTTAATGTAGTATGTAACGCTGATTCCGATAAGGTCGTTACCAATCTCTATATTACTCCTATAAACCTCGCCGCCGATATTTACATGATTTGCAGAGGTTAATTCCACACCGGCAGCGTAATGGCTGTTAGCTAAAACCGTACCGTTTTTTTCGATAACGCCCAATCTGTCGTGTAGAGTTTCAATATAGTCCTCTGAAATGAATTCGGGTTGTGCAAGACGCATCTGCATTGCATTGCAAACGAGTGTATAAAACTCGTCATAGGACAATTTTTCTCTGTTTAAAACAGAGCACCCCTTTAAAAGTCCGACTTTATTCGCCATTCCATATAGGGTTAAATCATCTCTGTCTTTAATGATTTGCTCATATCCGAGTATTTTCATTAAAGCATAAATGCTGTCGGCATAGCTTATAGCTTCTTTAGGATTAAAGCTTCCACTTTCATCCATTGTAAGATACCCGTAGGACAAGCAATAATTAATTTCATTCTTATACTGACTCTTACTTATGTCATTTGCCAAATCCACAACCTCAGGGGCATAGGTTATTCCCTGAATTTTTAAAAGGATATCTGCCACCTGTTCTCTGTTAAGCACAGGCTTTATCAGCCCGCTTGTTCTTTTCGGGGGTAGAATGCCTAAATTAATATACAACTGCTCGGTATGCTCATTAGAAGCCAAAACGGATACTGTACTTATAAATGAGGACATAAGCACTAATATTAGTGCCAGTGCAATTATTCTTTTTTTCATGTTACACCTCCGTTATGTATTACTGAGCCATTACTGCTAAAAGCCTGCTGACAAGGGCACAGGTTTCCGCTCTTGAAAGCTCTGTTTTAGGATTGAAACGATTTTCGTTATCCCCGACAAAAAGTCCGCATTCCGAAGCCTTTAAAACAGATTCTCTCGCATATTCGGAAATGTCTGCGTTATCGCCAAACTCTGTAGCTTTTTCTTCATCACCCGTTATATTTTTACCTTCAAGAAGTCTTGAAATAATAACGGCTGCGTCTTCTCGTTTAAGATTATTAAGTCCGAATTCGCTTTCACTCGTTCCGCTTATAATTCCGTTTTCCACCGCTGTAACAACGTAAGGCTCATAATAGCTACCCTTTTCAACGTCTGTAAAGTTGCTTTCCTTATTACTAAGCTCAAGCTCCATTGCACTTACAATAATTTTCACAAAATCCTGTCTGCTTATTTTTGTGTCAGGAGAAAACATACTTTCCGAAATTCCTGAAACAATGTTATTTTTGTACATCTGCGAAATGTACTCGTTAGCCCAGTGATTTTGCGCCACATCTGAAAACGGGTGCTTTTTATTTTCAGTTTCCGTTACAATAGGAGTTGTCTGGATAACAGGACCCATATCTGCGTTTGGAGGCAATTTTACGTTGGCACCACCGCCACCTCCTCCGCTACCACCGGAGGAGCCTGTGTCTGTCGTATTATCTTTTTCCTTTTCTTTAATTGCATGCTCTATTGCATTTTCAAACAAACTGTTAATATCGCTTACGCTCTGCGAATTCTGATTGTAGTCTAACACATAGTTATATGCCGCAATAAGGTAGTAGGAATTAAGGCCTGAATTAGTGCATATATTGTTTGCCTCTGCAAAATACAATGTGTATTTTGCATTGTCCTTAAGGGCAATAAGTGTATCTCTGTCAGCTACCTCACGAAAGATTGCAACAGCAGTATTTTCAAGGAAATCTGCAAGCATCTTTGCCTTATCGCTATACTTTCCGCCTTTAACCTTTCCAAGAACGTTTGATTGCTCCTCAAAAGACAGGATAAACAAATCATCATTTGCAGCAAGGGGCATATTCCATACATCATTGTTGTATTTTTTGAGAACTGCAAGAGTATCTGCCTGTTCCCTTAGTTCTATCCATGCAACTGCCTGATTAAAGCTCTTAATAAGTAATTCAGGTGTGAATCCGCCCTCAGGCTTTAATGAATACAAAATTGTCGCAAAATCAGTCTTTGCATTCAATGCGGAATACCCTGCTGTATTTGCAGATATTCTTCTTAAAATATCGCTGCCTGCTATATCTGCGTCAATTATCCCCGGATATGCTGTAGCTGTTGTTTCATTATTATTAAATAGTGCTACAAGTCGGTTTACGTCATCTTTCCCCACATGCTCAAAAGAGCCTATATTTATCAGATTTTCACCACCGTTATATCCGATAAGCACATTTGCAAATCCTGTAGGAAAAGAATCTTTAAGGTAAAATTCCATTTCCACATATCCGCTTTGCGAAACAGCGAAGGTACTGGTATAGTCAACCATACTTAAAAATTGACTTGTATTTGATGCCGACTGTACTCTCTGCACTGTTACATCTTCCTTAGGTTCTGTTGCCCCCTCTAAAATCTGCGGAGCTACAAGAATTGATACAGGAGTTCCTTCAGGCAGGTTAAAAGTCCCTTTAAACTGAATATATCCATTAGTATCTTTAATCCAGTCAGCAGGTTTTGTAAATATTTCTGCCGCATTTGCTGATATACATACCAAAGAAATTAAAAATATCAGCATCATGGCAAATATATGTTTTTTCTTTAACACCTGATTACTCCCCCTTTTCTTCCAAATTTACACGGGATAACAAATATGTTTTTTCTGACGAGAATCTGCCGTCCTCTGAAACCACCTTAATATTAATCTTATCTGTTCCCTCTATATTTACAGTTGTGCAGTTTTGTGTTTCTTGTCCGTTGATATAAATTTTTGCATAGTCGCTCGCTGTTATATTACAGTCAATGGTTTTTGCCCCATCATCAATATTAATAACAGGATTTTCAGCATCAAAATCTGTTACGATGTATGAACGCTTGCCATTTGAAACTCCAACACGAGTAAGCTCGCAATGAGATGAGAGGTAATCCTCCTGCTCATATTCAAAAATGTCTACCTCGTATCCGTCTAAATCAATCTTGAACCATCCGCTTGCGTCGGCAGTATACTCTGTACCTGTATACATTCCCTTAATTTTTTTAACTCCATCAAGATAAACTCTGCACGACCTTGCACTGTTTTCATTATTTATCGTGAACAGATACGATTTGCCCTCGTGGCGTCTTGACATATGGTTAAGCCATTCCCCGCCGCCCTTTACCTCATAATAAGGTGCGGGAAGTCTTGAAAGAATTACAGGCTCCATATATTCAATCTCTCTGAATACGAGGAATTGTCCTTCCCAGATTTCCTCAGGTGTCTGCTCGTTCCACGGACGTATATACGGGTCTGTCAGTGCATAGCTATCAAGCATTGTCGTACCTGCACAAACAGCTTGCCAAGCCATATTACGATACTCCTGCTCCGTAGGTCCACGAAGGTCCCCCCTCTCTTTAAACCAGAAAGCCTGAAGTATTGTATTTATTGGCTTATTCGGACAAATCGTTTTAACTGTTTCCACTCGCTTTGTAACCTCAGACAATTTCATATCGTCCTTACCGGTATCTACATACGGGTCGCATCCGATAATGTCAATCGTTTTTGCATATACACCAGGTCTACCCTCAAACAAGGTGTCTGCTGCACCAAGTGTGGGATGGTTAATGTCTGCTGCTGACATTATATCGTTCTGCCATCTTAACTCCTCCCCATAACGCACAGGGTTTTGTTCGTCCCAGTTATAATAACCAAATAATATGGGGTCGTCTTTATAATTTTCACAGAACAGCTCTATCAGCTTTCGGATATCAGTTTGTTTTTCTACAACATCAGGTACAATACCTGAATACATATTACTGTAGGCAAAGCCTGCCATTCCCAATATCCCCTGCAAATTCAAATCACTCATTCTTTTTTCAAGTGCATGTACTCTGGGATTCTGATATTGCAGGTAAAACGTAGTTCCTATTGATGTTACATCAAGAAAGTCCGTTCCCTCAAGTGCATCAAGTGCTTTTTCATACGTAAAGTCACCTGAAGCCCAATAATACGCCTTAAGGGGAAATGAGGGCTTCCCGTCTATTACAATACGGTTATATTCGTCGATATAAAAGTCAGGTCTATAATCCTCAGCTCTTTTTCTTAACGTCCATTCCTGTTTTTGCAGCTGCTCGCCACTTTCTTTGGACGTCAGCGTAGACACAAGATAGTAATCCCCCTCCGTCGGCAAAATGTTTGACGAAAAGCTTACTTCTATTACATCTGTGATATTTTCGTGTTTGCTTTCTGCGTAAACCTTTCCGTCTGCATCTTCAATGATGCTGCTGAAAATAAAATCATCTACGTTATAATAGCCGTTATATGTATTCATATATGCACGCAAATTAATATCACTTATTCCGTCACCATAAATAAGCCCTTTATAATTTGGTGTTATAAGCACAGTATCCATTGGGTCAAAAATTACCTTTGTCAGCTTAAAATCATCAAAATATGCAACTGTGCCTGCCGCTGCATCCTTTCTCATATAACCGCCAAAACGCAAGGTATAGAACGGCTCTTCGCCATCAAGACTGTTTGCAACCTCGGGCACCATCAGGAGACATGTTTTTTCAAACCATTCATCACTTTGTACAGATGCGGCATTTTTACCTGAATCTGATGCATCAAGCCATTTTCCGTTGCTGTCATATACCTCCATAAACAGACGCTCTGTGGCATCCATTGCAGGATTCTCTGTCTTTACCTTACAGGTTGCAACATACCAGTCCCCTGGCTTTGCATTGTTATCGTGAATATAAAGTTGCAACTGCGAACGAGCATCTGCACTTTGTTCAACCTTAAGGCATGCAGAGCCGTCAACACCGCCATTTTCTTCTATTGACCATGTTCCGGGGCACCATCCCTCTTCAAAATCTCCATATGTGCCGTCGTTAAACTCACAGGTACCTATTTCCATTTTGGGATAGTTATCTACACTGAACGGTGGGGGCATCTGCTCTGTCAATCTGTCGTTTACAACAGTTCTGTCAATGTTGTACCATTGCTCTACATCCCATTTTTTATCTGCTTGTGCAAGCACGCCCTGTAGCATCACGCAAACCTCTGCACGTGTTGCCTCTTTTTGTGGATTGAATGCTTCATTTTTCTTTGCCTTGAGCACACCTCTTTTTAAAAGAGCCTCAACCGCTTCTTTCGCATAGTCCGAAACATCACTCATATCAGAGTAGGGCGTATATTCCCCTTCTTCGCTGTTTATCGGTTTCTTAATATCAGATAATCTGTATACCGCCAGTGCACAGTCCTGCTTTGTAACATTTGTTCCGACACCGAACTGATTTTCAGAAACACCTTTAAAGAGCCCTGCCTCTTTTGTTGCTTCAACATATTGTTCATACCAACTGCCCGAAACAACGTCGGAAAAGCTGCCCGTATTTTCTCCCTTTTCTACGCCTAATCCAAGTGCAAGCACCTTTGCAAATTCTTCTCTTTTAATCTTATCTTCAGGTGCAAACACTGTTGCACTTTTACCATTTATAATTCCGTCATTATACAATATACTGATTTCATTGTACGCATAGTGTGATTCAGGCACATCATTAAATGGATTGTATTTTTCCGCTTTTATTGATGTAGAATACGAAAAGCTTATAATAATACCTAAGGCTAAGCTAAGTATTTTCTTCATTTAACTACCTTACCTTTCGTCTATTAGTTCTTGTTTATTTTTTTCCATTCATCGTACTGACGCTGAAGCTCCTTAAACACCTTATCGCTTCCTGCCGCCTTAAACTTCTTAATTGCTTTCGGAAGCTCTGTTTCAGGGTCTGAAACGCCTGTTGTAAGTGCAGGCATATATTCCTTATACACGTTGTTCATTGCTGCAATTTCTGCTGAAAGCTCAGAAATGTCAAATACAAATCCCAGTGCGGGAGATATAAATGATTCCTCGTTAAACTTTTTATAAGCGTCCCAAATATCTGTAGGAGTATTAGGAGGAATATTCAGAAGATAACGGTTACCCTGTGCCGCTGCGGTAGCGTAATAGTCATTTTCGGTAAAGTTCATTACACCCTCGGGGTATTTTACAGTAGTTCCTTCGTTTTCAAGGGTGTAGTGCTTTCCTTCAATACCGTAAACATACAGATTAAGTAAGTATTTGTCCGTATAGAGCATATTTAAGAATTCCATAGTTTTTTCTGGATTTTTTGATGTTCTTGAAATTGCCTGAAGTGCTGATTGAACATAATTTGTTGTTACAATAGAGTCGCCTACATTAACAAAGTATCTCTGTTTATCGGCAGTACGTGCAGCATTATACTGCTGTTCCTGATATGGAATCATCTCTGTACAGTTCATGAAGAAGGTAATATCATTACTTGTAGTTGCCGTATCTGCATCAGGTCTTAAATATCCTTTTTCATACCAACGATGCATCATATCAAAGAATTCTTTTGCTGTATCTGTTTCTATCCAGTTCACAACTTTAGTATAATCTCCATCCTTTTCAAAAGCACCCAACACACTGTCGCTGATATACTCAAAGGGCAGAAGTCTTTTTACATAGTCATTACCTCTGATATCTGTAGGATAAACTGTAGGCTCTTTTTCTTTAATATCAGCTAAAATACTCTCCATGTCAGCAAGTGATTTTATATTGCTTAAATCTATATTATATTTATCGGTAAGCTGTTTGTTACATCCGATTACATACTGTGTTCCCCAGTCCTTTATAGTAGGAACACCGTATATTTCTCCTTTGTATTTTACAGCATTCCACATTTCTTCAGGCATAAGCTCCAATATGTCCTTACCATGTGTTTCAAGCAACCTATCAATCGGCAAATATGCTCCGTTTTCTGCATTCTGTCCGTAGCTGTTTGCAGCTACCGAACACATATCAAATACTTCACCCGATGCTAAAAGCAGCTTTGTTTTTTCAGCATAATCAGCCGCACTGAAGTGAATAATTTTTACTGTCGCACCAATTTTTTCCTTGAGATACTCATTGATTTCTTTGTTTACCAAATCCTTGTCCTTGGTGTTGTCACCCTCGTTATACCAGACTATCTCGTATGTGTCTGTGCTTGTCTGTTCGCTCTTACCAAAGGAACAACCTGTTAATACAACACACGCTGTCAGTACCAAAGCTGTAATTCTGCTAACCATTTTTTTTGTTTTCATTTTCAAACACTCCTTTTTAATTATTCTTTAACTGATCCGATTGTTATTCCATTAACAAAATACTTTTGAAAAAATGGATAAGCTACCATTATCGGAATTGTTACCAATACAACCAGTGCCATCTTTACACTTTCTTCAGGCAGACTGTCATTAAGGTTTTGAATTTCAACACCGCTCATTCCCGTGCTTGCCGCATTGGAAAGATATTGAATTTCATTTTCTATTCTTTTAAGCAATAACTGGATAGGAACCATTTTGTCATTTTCGACAATATACAAAAATGCCTGATACCAGTCGTTCCAATATGCAACTGCCAAAAACAGTGCTATTGTAGCAATAACAGGAACACACATCGGCAGTATTATCTTATAAAAGCTGAGAAAATCTCCTGCTCCATCAATTTTAGCCGCTTCTTCAATGCTGTCGGGAATTGACGTTCTCATATATGTGCGAAGTATCAAAATATATGTTCCGTTTATACACAGCGGAAGGATAAGAGCTAAAGCACTGTCACGCAAGTGAAGAATATTTGAATACATAATATATGTAGGAACGAGTCCGCCGTTAAAAAGCATTGTAAAATATATAAATAAAATGAACTGTCTTTTCCACGGAAAGCTCTTTCGTGTAATTGCATAAGCAAACAACGTCATAATTGAAAGACCAAACAGTGTTCCTATTATCGTTACACATATTGAAACACCATATGACTGCCATATCTGACCGCCTGTCTTAAACAAGTATTCATAAGCTGAAAGCGACCATTTTGATGGCCAAAGCTTATATCCCTCAAGCATTAATGTTTCATTTTCCGTAAAGGATACTGCTATTGTCAAAAGCAGCGGTATCAGCATCGAAACAGAAAGCAGCGTAGTAATAAGAGTTAATATAAACTTCGTAACTGCCGAAAGGTCCTCTCTTTTAATATCTTTTTCAATAACCTCTTTATTCTTTTTAATTTTCACTTTATCATACCTCCAACCTTTATGCCTCTGCATATTAAAACATTGCATCATCAGGAGAAACTTTTCTGATAATACCATTAGAAATCAAAACGCATGCAAAGGCTACAGTTGACTGATACAAGCCTGTTGCTGCTGTCATTCCCAGGTTTCCGCCCGACATTAAGCCATTGTAAACATACGTATCTATTGTGCTGGTTACGGGATAAAGTGTGCCGGAATTCCTTGGAACAAGGTAGAACAATCCGAAATCAGAATGGAAAATCGATCCAATGTTGAGTATAAACATAACAATAGCAATAGACTTAAGCATCGGTATTGTTATGTAACGTACCTGCTGAAACCATGTCGCCCCGTCGATTTTTGCCGCCTCATAATACTCAAGGCTGATTCCTCGGATACTGCTGTAGTAAATAATACTGCTATAGCCGATTCCTTTCCATAAATAAGCTATTGGTATTATAAACGGCCAAAATTTAGGCTCGTTGTACCAGTTTACTGCCTCCCCGCCAAAGAACGTAACAACTTTATTTAAAAGACCCTTGTCAAAGCTTAAAATTGCAAATACAAAGTAGCTTCCAACAACCCATGAAATAAAATGGGGAAACAATACCAATGTCTGATTGGCACGGTTCAGCGTTGATTTTCCCAGCAAATCATAAATAATAGCCAGCGCCATTGCAAAAAACATTCCAAGTGAAATAAAGGCTACATTGTACAATATTGTATTTCTTGTAATAAGCCATGCATCTGAGGTTTTAAATAAAAACTCGAAATTTTTAAAGCCTACCCAGTCACTTCCGAATATGCCGGTGCTGAATTTAAAATTCTGAAAAGACATTACAACACCAAACATCGGGCAATATCTGAGCAAAATAGTAAGAACCACTACAGGCAATGTCATTAACAGCAAAACTCTGTTTTTATAAACGTCATTTACAAATTTTCTCATTTTAACACTCCATTACTGATTTTTTCTGAAAACTTATATTTTTACATTTGTATCTAAAAGTATTTTTGCACTAATTCCTCCCTTTTCATTTTTTTCATATTCTAATCCGCACCCCTCGTTGTAGGTGTGTTTAATACGCATTGCTACATTTCTTATTCCAACATGGTATTTTTGCCTGTTTTCGCCGCTTAATATCTTGTTAAGCGCATCTACTTCACTGCCTTTTCCATCATCTTCTATAGAGATTTGTATGTATTTTCCTTTTCTTTCTACACTAATTTTAATTGAAATACCCTCGCTCTCGCTCATCCCGTGTATTATGGAATTTTCAACCAGTGGCTGCAATATACATTTCGGTACTTCTATATTGCAAACATCATCAGGTACATCAATATTTAAATCAATATTTCCCGCATATCTGTTTCGCTGAAGCATTACGTATTTTCTTACGCATTCAAGCTCCTCGGAAAATTTTGCCGTGATTTTTCCGTCTTTAATACTGTAGGATAAAATCTGAGAAAGCAAATCAGCCATTTCTCCGATTTCATCTTCGCCTTTTTCTATTGCAAGCCATGATATCGAATCAAGAACGTTATAGAGAAAATGTGGATTAATCTGTGCCTGCAGCATCTGTATTTCCATTTGCTGCGTTTTTTTGTTCTGCTCATTTTCTCGCTGCTTTGCGGTCACTATCTTATCCAGCATAATGTTAAAGGAACGATACAGCTCGCCTACTTCATCACGGTTATCTGACTTTACTCTTATTGCATTAAGATTACTATAATCTATTTTTCCCATCGAATCTGCAAGTCTTTTTATAGGTCTCGTAAGATAATAGGAGAGAATTATCAAAATTAAAAATGTAGCAATTATAGCTACAAAAATTGCACCTATAACCACAGTTCTTATATCACTTGCCTTTAGGTATATGCTGTCTAATGGTACAAAAGATACAAAGGAAACACCTATATCCGTTCTTACCATATTAATTACATATTCATCGTCCTCAAATGTGTGGGCGACATTAAATCCGATGAGGTTTTCATCCGCAATTTTTTTTACGTAATTATTATCCAATCCATTTTCATTTTTAGCAATTATCTGATTGTTACTATCCAGAACCGCCACCATCATATTATCCGAAAGAGAAAGTATCTGCATTTTTTGCAGCAGTTCCAAACAGTCAATTCCTATAATTCCTACCCCCATCATTGAGTCATAATTTGTATAAACGGGAATCTGAGCTTTAATTGCTTTTGCAAAATAGATATATTCAGGATTTTCTTCTAATCTGAAAGTATAAAACGGACCGTCATTAAAATAAACTTCGTTATACCAGTTCTCATTTTTTATGTGGTTTAAGCTATACATTCCAAATTCAGTATTTTCAAAGGTATTTGATTTTACCTTACCAAGTTCCTTTGCCATAGCACATTCATCATTAACATAGAAATGTAGCATATATTCATTTAGCATTGAACCTACCGATAGTTCAAAAAAGCTTCTGTATTCATTGATAAAATTTGTCTTGTTATTTGAAGCCTCAGTTGACGAATCGGGAACTTTATTTAATGATTTAATCATGAACTCATTGGAGCTGATTGCTGCAAAGCTTCGTCCCATTCCTTTAGCAATACTATCGAAACTTTGTTTGTTTTCAAGCATACTCGCCTTTATGTCATTTTTAATCTGAGATACTATAATCCTCTCAAATCTTCCATACATAAAGCTACTTAAACAGATTACTACCACCAAAAAGGACGCAAACATCGAGATTAACACTTTTAACCGTATACTCATTGCTTGACGCCCCCTTTTCTGTGTTGGCGGCTGTATTCCGTAGGCGACATATTCATAACATTTTTAAAAACTTTAGAAAAATAACGAAAATCCTCATATCCAACTAAAGAAGCAATATATGTAATTGTTAGATCTGTTTCCTTTATTAGTTGCGTTGCTTTCTTAATTTTCTTTCTGGTTATATAATCAACTACAGTACAGTTTTCATTCTTTTTGAAAAGTGTACCAAGATATGCTGTAGAAATATTAAAGCGATTGGCTACATTGATTGTACTTAATCCTTGTTCTGTGTAATGTTTTTCAATATAATCTTTAATCTTTTCGATTGTAAGGTTCTCTTTCCTTGACTGCACTGAAATTCCATATCGCATAATATTTTCGTATGTTTCAATAAAAAACGTTTTATATTCCGCTTCTGAAGTACATTTTCTGAATTCAGAAAGAAGACTCTCTTCAAATGAACGTTCTGGATTTAATTCACGTGCAAATTCAGCCATTATTTTAAACAGAAACGAATAGTATTCACGTGCCAAAGCATTGTTTATCCTGTTGAAATATTTATCAAGGGTTAAAATGCTATCAATTACTTTCATATCCCGTTCTACAAAAGCCTTTTTCACAGTTTTCCCGAAATCACTATTATAAATAAGCGATGTCAATTTGCGTTTTTGCTCTTTTTCTTCATTGACTTCAATCATAATTTCTGAAAGCTGCTTTAACTTTTCTTTGTTGATAGGCTTTAAAATATACCTTCTGACTCCATATTCTAGAGCCTCCTGCAAAAGCTCAAACTCCTGATATGCAGAAAGCAAAATAATTACTGTATCGGGACAATTATTACTTACATATTTACTTAATGACAGACCATCCATCAGTGGCATTTTTACATCCGAAATAATAACATCCGCTTCGTGCTGGCTAAGAAATTCCATTACCTCTTTCCCGTTCTTACACACAGCAACCAGTCTTGCTCTAAGCTCTTCCCATTCTATGACTTTTTGCAATCCGTTTCTTACATATACATCGTCATCAACAATAACAACATCAATCATACTTTCACCATCCTTTTTTATAGACACACCTGTCAATTTTATTCTATCACGATAAATAGCAAAGAACAAATGACAAATAATGCCTATATTAATTTGTGAAAATATTGCAAAATTAGGATTTTGTTAAAAACATATAATTTTTATTTTCAATTTAATTATAATTTAAGTCATTTCTTCTAACAATCGTAAATTTTTTATTAACACTCGTAATATTTTTATTAAAAACAAATTTGTGCTTAAAGATAATATTGCAAGCAAATATTAACCATTCAAAGTTTCCTCTTCAGGACACGATGTCCACAAGTTTATAAAAATCTCAGTATTTACAAAATCAGAAGTGTTATAAACTGCTATACAAAGCCAAATACAGACGTATTCAAGAAGAAATTCCCACGGTGGGAATTTCTTCTTGTTTATGTGTAATACGCTATTTTTTTATAGAAGAATAAAATTTTTTTAAAAACTTGCAGAAAAAACAGCTCCACCCATTGCATCGCTTTTGTAAATAGTATATACTTGTCTCGTAAAAATGGTAAGCAGTTAAAATGGTAAGCAGTTAAGCGTATTTTTTGATTTATTTATTCCTACTTTAATGGGATAACTCTGTCCAAAAATCGCTTTTTCATGAATTGAGGTTAATAAACAAAGCAAAGTGTAAATGCATTTTGACATATATATTGATATTTTGTAAACTTTTGTCAACCTGCTTTACATCAGATATTTGGTATGATATTATATAATCAATAATTAATTTATGCGTGGGGTTCCCGAGGCTTTTCTGTAAAGTCTTAGCATACTAGATGTCGTGATTGTAATTAAAGCCAACGGTATAGCTATGCCCATTTTTAGGGGATTTACTGTGAACTTTATTAAGTATGATTGTATTTTACACTTTATTTTGAGAATTATTTTTTGAGGTTAATGAAAGATTATGAGTCTATTTAAGTTTTAACTTAAATGCTCCGAAAAGTCAGCTGTGCTGACAAAGTGAATAAAGAGGTTAAAAGAATGTAGAATTAAATCCAAAATGGATTAGTCTGCATTCTTTTTTTGTCTGAAATACAAGGAGAATTGAAGTCCTACAGGCACTTATTTGTACTGTCTTACTGATAGTCATCGGATAGCCGGACTACATATGGTTTAAAAAGGGAAATTTCGTATAATACTGCAGAAAATTCTGCAAATATACTTAAGTATTATTCTTGAATTTTCTTTGTCTTATAACAAAATTTCCTCTTTTGAAACTCTCCGACCTTATATTTAGAAAAATTTTATATAATTTCAATACGGAGGACGAAGATAGGCTGACGCCTTTCAAGGACGACAAGTTGAAAGGATAAAAATTTTTCAAATATAAGGCATATGCAGTTCGACTATCCGATGACTAAGTGTACGGACAAAGGATAATGAATGAATCAAACGATTTTAAAACGCAAAGTTTTTAACAGGTTTGTATGCACCTGAAAAGATTAGGCAGAATCTTGACGCAGTAGCGGCTGCGGAATATTTTACATATGTCACCGCTATGACATATTTCAGCATCTGCAATATCATTGGAACGCACCTGAGTTTAGCAGGTATGATGCTACCGCAGAGTTTATACTCACCCATATAGGGTTGCGGGAATATTACTAACCGGGCAATATGCCAATAGATAATACAAATCATACTAAATGGAGACAGAGATAATAAACACACCTCAATATACCGATATAAATGAAAATATAATTAATTCATATCGGGAAACAGAGAGGTAACGGGTGCTTTCCGTAAAGCAGCTTTGTGAAATACTTGGCATAGGTAAAAATTCTGCATACAAGCTGTTACAAAGCGGAGAGATTAAATGTATAAAGATTGGTAAGGTATACAAGATACCGAAAAAATATTTAAAAGAATATATCACCAAATTTTCTAAATAGTAGTTTACTTTGTAGCCCTGCGGTGATAAAATAAACATATCATCGTGCAGGCTACGGAAAGGAGTTAAAATGTCTGGTAGCCTACAAATAAAAAACGGCAAATATTATGCCGTTATCAGTTATAAAAATGAACAAGGAAAACGCAAGCAAAAATGGATAAATACAGGATTTGAAGTAAAAGGCAACAAGCGAAAAGCCGAAGACTTTTTGAAAAAACTTCTTGTGCAAGAAAACGATTTTTCAGAAGTAAAGCCTGATATATTATTTTGCGACTATATACAAAATTGGCTTGAAAAACGAAAAAACGAGGTTGAAGATTCCACTTGGCAAGGATATTCCAATGTAGTAAAAAATCATATATATCCTTATTTTTCTGAAAAGAAAATAGAATTAGCTAAAATATCTCATAAGGATATAGAAAAGTATTATCACCACAAGCTTGAACAAGGTCTATCCTCCGGCACAATTAAAAAGCATCATGCCAATATACGAAAATGTCTTCAACAGGCTTTAATGGAAGATTTGATTCCTGTAAATTATGCAGACAGAGTTTCGCTTCCTAAAATTGAACAATACAATGCGTCTTTCTTTGATTCAGAAGAAATTAAAGTTCTGTTAGAAAAAGCTAAAGGAAATGAAATCGAACCTATTATCATTCTTTGTGTGTATTATGGTTTACGGCGTTCTGAAGTTTTAGGATTAAAATGGGATGCCATTAGCTTTAAAAATAACACTATCAGGATATGCAACACTGTCACCTATATGTATGAACTTTGCGAAAAAAAGCGCACAAAGAATACAAGCAGCTACAGAACTCTCCCCTTGATTACTGTTGTGAGTGAATACTTACTGTCACTAAAAGGGCAACAGAAAGAAAATCGTAAGCTTTTCGGAAACTGTTATCAGGAAAACGACTATATATGCGTAAAAATTGATGGCAGTAGAATTTCTCCACATGCTGCATCACGCAAGTTCAGAAATTTTCTGCAAAAAAATGGTTTACCGCATATACGGCTTCACGATTTAAGGCACAGTTGTGCATCACTCTTAATTGCACAGGGTGTAGACATAAAAGTTATACAGGAATGGTTAGGTCATTCTTCCATTGCAACAACGGGAAACATTTATGGACATCTGCAATTTAAGCAAAAGATAGAAACAGGAATTGTGCTCGAAAATCTGCTTGCTTGAAATTTTGTTAGAAAAGTGTTAGAAAAACGTTAGAAAAAAGCATCAGGATTTAAACAGGCAAAAAAATAGAGAATGGCATAACCTACGATGGTTAAGCCATTCTCTCTGGTGCTCGAGACCGGGATCGAACCGGTACGTCTTTATGGGACACGGGATTTTAAGAAAGCTTACCCGTTGATTACACTACATTATCTAAAATTATACAAAGCCTTACAAACCCTTTTGTTAAGCGGTTTATAAGGCTTTCTGTCTGTAAAATCCTTTTAAATCCAAAGAGTCTCAAAAACGAATTTTTTTCGATTTTGGTGGAAATTTGGTGGAAATGATTGCACGCAGATTTTATTTATGTTATACTTAATACAAATATATGGTAGCATATTTTAGAGAGGAGGATAAAAATGATTTCTTCATATGAACTAAAACTATATGATGAAACTCTCTTAACTTTTAATATGGCTGAAAAAGGTTTGGAAGGTCTTGTTGCTGAAATTGATTATATAGATAAAGATAAGAAAAATATCTTCCCTTTGGATTTAGAGGTATCAAATGCAGGAATTATTAAATGGCTTAGAAAACGTGTTATTCCAAAAAACCGAAGATTCGTAGATGAAATATTAAAAACGCTGAACTTATCTCAAAACGATACAAAAGGTATAATCGACGTATGTAAAGGCTTATCACTTAACGATAGTTATTGGGTTGTTCCAAAAGGGTTTGAAGGTAAATTTTCGGAATATAATCTATATGAAAACAGATTTTCTGAAATTCTGTCTTTAGTTGCATACACAGGCGTAGGCAGTTCAAACAAAGCATTTTCAACATCTCCTGAACTAACTACTAATGGAATGCTTCCTAAAGCATGGCGCTTTGTAGAAAACGATGGTATATATCTTTATAAAGGCGGAACCGACGGAGCTGTTAATTCAGGTAAAGAGCCTTACAGCGAGTATTATGCAAGTCAGATTGCCGCAGCAATGGGACTTAACGCAGTAAAGTACGAATTAGAAAACTGGAAAGGAATTCTTGCCTCTAAATGCAAATTATTTACCGATATTGATACTTCTTTTATTCCAGTTGGAAGAATTGTTACGGACGGAGGAATTGCTGCTTGTCTGGAATATTATAAGAGCTTAGGAAATGAATTTTACGAGCAGTTAAAAAGTATGCTTGTATTTGATGCCGTAATTTACAACGAGGACCGTCATTTTGGTAATTTTGGTATTTTAAGAAATAATCACACTGGCGAAATTCTGGCTCCGGCACCTATATTCGATAATGGTCTGTCGCTATTTAATTTTGCAATGGATGAAGATTTTAAGGATTTAGAATCTTATGCTAAAACACGTACTACCCCATACGGAGTATCTTTTGAAACAATTTGCACAGAAGCAATCGGCAAAAAACAGATTTCTGAATTACGTAAATTAATTGGATTTAAATTCAACCGTCACAAAACAATGAACCTATCAGAAGAAAGATTGTGTTCTATTGAAAAATTGCTGCAAACGAGGATATCTCAGCTTATATCTTTAAGCAAATAAAGTCAATTATAAAGATAGCCATTCCCTATTATTCAAGCCATCTTCCTTACGACCTTTTGTCCTAAAGGAAGATGGCTTTACTGTTACTAATTAAGTTGTTTATTAAATCAGCAATGTAACAACCTCTTTTTACTCAGGTTTTGTTTCAAGAGTTAAGGGGAAATCCCCAAGCTTATTTACCTTAAATCCATTCTTTTTATATTCCTCATAATCAAATTCTTCAAGCTCATCTATTGCAAGCTTGTGGAATTCGTAGAAGTTTTTCCACCACTCATAACCGCTGCCGAGCTCTGCATTGAGATATGCATCTGCTATATCACATCCCATTGCGGGGGCAACATAGAATGCACCCATCGCAAGCACGTTTACACCGTTACCTGTAATTGCACGAAGTGCGGCAGGCACGCTTTCAACAACACCTGCATGTACGTGGGGGCACTTGCTTGCCGCAATATGTATACCCATTCCTGTACCGCAGAAAAGAAGTGCTCTTTCAAATTCGCCCTCTGAAATCATACTTCCTACTCTAAGACCTACCCTGTGGAACATAAGGTCTGTATCGTTGGGGTCAGAATCTGCTTTAACGCCCATATCGGTGATTTCCCAACCTTTTTTACGAAGATGCTCACAAACTGCCTCTTTAAGAGGATAGCCTGCAAAATCTGCACCTACTACGAGCTTTTTGTCTTTTACTGTTTTCATTTTTATTAATCCTTTCTTTTTATAGTTAAATCAAGTGTTACAATTATACATTAAAATATTCAACCTTTATATTTCATCAGATTCTTCTTCATAAAAATCTTCTAAACTTTCTTCGTCTTCAAGAAATTCGTCATATATATAATCTTCTTCAAACATAGTTTCCTCAAAGTTTAAATCTATGTCTGTTTCTTCTGGTTCTTCTTTTTCCTCTGCAGCAACTTCTGATACACTTTTCTTTGATATGGTAATAATATTTGTTCCACCTTCCCATACAACTTCAAAATCAAATTTTTCTGCTATATACCTTATTGGAAACATTGTCCTTTCGTTAATAATTATAGGTGCAACATCAATGGTTTCCTCTGACCCATTAAAAAATGCATTTACTGATCCAATCTTAAGATTAATTTCATCTTCTTTATATTTTAAGGTAATCCTGGATTCCAAAGAATCCCACTCTACTGTTCCTCCTATAGTTTCAATAATCGAACGAATAGGAATTAACGTTCTTCCTTCATGTATTATCGGGGCAGTATTTCTTCCGGGATCAATTTCTGCCAATTCACCATTAACACTCATCTGTGAATTTCCTACTTTTATTTTAATTACAACATCTGATGCCTCACTTGCAGAAACCAGAAATGAAGAAACACACATACTTATTAACAAAGCAATAAATACTTTTTTTAAAGTCATTACAATCTCTCCTTTACATGGCGTCATCATAAATCTTCCATTTTAGTAGTTGCTTTTTTGATATTTTCTCTATAGACACCTGGGCTGACCCCTTCTGCCTTTTTAAAATTCCTGCTGAATGTGCGCATGCTTACAAACCCAACCTTCAAAATAATACTTTCAATCGTATCGTTTGTATACATCATTAATTCCTTTGCTTTTTCTATACGCACTTTCATAATATAGTCGCTGATTCCAATACCGGTTTTTTCACGGAATAAATGAGAAAGATACACAAAATGAAAATTAAAATGTTCTGAAATCATCTTAACGTTTAAATTAACATCGTAATAATTTACCTTAACAAAATCTTTTATCTTCTGTTCTATTCCGTTCTCATCCACATTATTACTTGAATTTGTCAAGAAAACATGCAAATCATTGAATATTTGCTTAGCAGTATCTCTTAGCTGCGAACAAGTCCGACAAGGAACAAGATTTACTAAAAATTCGTTTGATAGACTTTTGTCTGTTACGATTTCGTCAATCAGCTTTGTGAGCATTACCTTGACTTTCAAAAGCAACCATTCAACTTCATCAGATGTTCGCATACTGCTAATACTACTTTCTAAAATAAGATTAAACGCATCATATGCTTCAACAGCACCCCCACCGCACTTGAGAATATTTTCAATTTGAGAAAGATTAAAATCTCCCTGCGATGCAACAGGTACTATATTTGTAATGTTGTCGTTTAAGAAAACACCTTTTATCCCAAGTAACGTCATAAATCTGAATACTTCATTTACGTCAGCATTTATATTGGGAATATTTTCAACACCTTTTGCACAATAGCTTACAGCAATAACAGATTCAATCTTAAGGAATTGATTCAACGCATCATTCAGTATCGTAAAATATTGTCTGCAAACATCAGGTGTCATAAAGCCGTCTGAGTTAATTAGGTAGATTATTTCATTCTCGTTTTGTGCGACAATTTCACGATATTCGTTACTGTTAAATGTTTTGTTTATATATTGGGTAATAACACCCTCAATAATGCTATTGAAATCGGCATTATTTACTTGCGTATTACTTTCACGACAAAGCTTTATCTTTGCTACAGTAAAGTATTCACCGGTGAAATCAGGCTTGTATTTTAAAAATACTTCCCATTCCTTTTTCTCTGCCTTACCTAATATAATTTTTTCAACAATCTTATGATAAATCATTTCATAAGCAACTTTATCATTTTCTGCCAGTTGGTTTATCGAATTATTAAGGTGTTCCAGATAGTTGTCGATGTAATCAATTTCATTATCATAAGTTGTATCTCTTTTGTCATAGACATTTATTTTGCTAACAAGCTTCTTTATAGGTCCGTAATGTCGTTTTGAGAATATAACAGAAAACAACATTACAAAAACAATAGTGGTAATGAATATCAACGCTGCCAAAATCCACACAAAATGCAATTCTTTCATGTATTCTGTTTCATCTATTCTCACAACATATGACCAATTTTTATTTATACCGGGATTTTTAATGAAAACGAATCCGTCAGATTTTTTTATATTGGTGGACATCTCTTCTACTTTAAATTTATTCTCGCTAAGATATACAATCTCGTTGTTAGAATTGTTCACCAAAGCAACATGACTTTCCTGATATTTATTTATAACATCATACTTCAATTTTTCAATATCAATCAAAGCAAAAACAATTATATTACGGTTTTTCATTCCCTTTGCCAACAAATTAATGCAATAGAAGAATGTATTACTTTCGTCTCCGTTTTCAGTAATTGAATCAATAACAAAAAACTCTTCACTTCTACATAATTTATTTATCCACTCATCATACGAACACTTCAGGTTATTGTACTCCATATCAAAGAATTGCCTGCTATTATACAGTCCATTGACAGAACATATCACATCAACATCAGGATAATACATCACAATATCTTTAATATTTTCGCTTTGTAGCTTTATGTCTTTGATATAGTCAGATATATCCTTTAAATAATAATAATCCGTATTTTTGATATTGTTACTGAGCACAAAATTTTGAGCATGTGCTGCCGAAAGACTGTACACCGCATTATTCATATCTAAAAAACACCTGTCAAGTTCCGTCTTTAAAAACGTCATTTTGTATTGTTCTATTTCTATACTCTGACGTCTTAAAACATTATAGATATAAACATACAGTGGCATAAGGCATGTAACTACAGTAATGGATATAATTAAATATGAAATTACAAATCGACGTATCATGCCATGTTTTTTCATAAAACACTCAACTTTCAATATTTTTTACCAAAATAAAGGTCCAAAGCCTTTTAATTTGTAAATGGCCTCAATAAAAAAGTAATCTCCATAAATAAGAGTGCAGTTTTTATCCTCGGGCGGGCAATCATAACTAAGAGTACAATCATGAAGTATTGCATCACTCTCCATACTCCAGTCACAGTGTTGTTCAAGTCCCCGAAGAATTTTTAAAGCCCATTTGATATACATTCTCTTTTCCGCATCAGGAACATTTTTAGCTAGTTCTATTAATCCGCATACAGCACAAGCACCTGCCGAAGCATCAAAAATAACAGGTGTTTCAGGTATACGAAAATCAACTCTGGGCACACAGTCTTCATCCAGCGCTGCAATAAAATAGTGTGATATACGCTTAGCAATATCCATATAACGAGTCTCGCCAGTATGTATAAAGCAAAGAATGTAGCCATATATTGCCCATGCCAATCCTCTTGTCCACGCTGAGTCAACATTCATTCCGCCACCATGCTGATAGTTTTTTACTTCTCCCGTTTCAATATCAACATTTGCAACATGGTATACAGACCCGTCAGGACGCACATGAGTGCTCATAAGAGTATCAGCGTGATCCATTGCAACGTACTTATATCTCGGGTCATTATGCTGCTCAGATGACCAAAACAGAAGCGGAAGGTTCATCATTGTATCAATTATAATTGCCTGTTCATTTTTGTTCTTATCGTTATTCCATGCTCTGATATATTTACCGTGAGGATTATAGCGTGCCGCTAACACGTCAGCAGCAAACAACGTTTTTATTCTGGCATTATCATTTCCTGTAAGTTTAAATTCAGCACCTGATGAAATCAGCCACATAAACCCCATGTCGTGATGCAGATGATCATATCGCTTTAGTCCCTCATCCAGCTTCTTAGTTGCAGCTTCTGCAATTTTTTTGTATTCATCATCTCCTGTAGCACTGTACATAAGCCACATTATGCCTGGCCAAAAGCCGTTTGTCCATGCATTGATTTTTTCACCGCTGCGGTCATCAAAAACACCGTTTATGGTTTTATATGGTATTTTATCACCTGTCTTTGCACTGACGTGCTTAATTTTATGTTCAATTTTATTCCATATGCTGTCTACCCACATTTGTTCATCATGCAATAGCATATAAATCCCTCTTTTCTTATTTAATTGAATAATCTGTAATAAACCATCAAAGGCACTGCTGACCAACCATGACAAAGGCTGCCTGCACCATCAAAGTCATCTCCGCCATTAGCCGTTTCGTAAAAGGTTGTGGCTCCGTTAAATAACATTTTTCCCCACACCTGTGCTATTTCGTTAAGAATATAATCATCATACCCACCTATATCCAGTAATGCCTGGTATCTGAACACAGAAGTACATAATGAATCTTGTACAAGGTATTTTTCGGAAATCATTTTTTTACAAAGTACAGCAGTATTTTTTGCAACACCGCTGCAAATTGCAATAGATTGTGTCATCTGCGCATAATGACGTGCCTCTGATTCCATAGGATAAGTGTTATATACACCTTTTTCTTTATCAAAAAATGTTTTATTGATTGCAGCTTTTAAGTTTACATATTCCCTTTTAAACTTTTTAGCTAACTCGCTGTCCCCGACTATTTCAGATGCATCTTGTGCCTTTTTAAGCATCAAACACAGTATAAGGTTAAGCACTGAATTAAAGCTTGTATTCTCGTTATATTCCGTACCGTTAAGATTACCGGATAAGCCGTCTACCCAATCATAAAAATCCCAGTAGTATTTGCCACAGGGCACAGGCATAAGATTATTTATCATTCTGTTTTTATAAACAGAAAATAGTTTATCAATAATATCCAGATATCTTCTTCCGGTTTTGATATCTTTGCTGTATTCAATATATTCACACAACGCAACAAGCCACATAAGCGTAAAGCTGGGTATTTTTAGCTTATTACTGCAAGGAGCACATATGGAGGTAAATCCATCTTCCTCGCATGATTTAGCAAACAAATCCCATGAAGCAGCCGCAAACTTGAAGTTACCGAATGCCAAATATCCAAACAATGCCTGATTACGGCTGTCAAAGCCATATAAGGACTGTTCTCTGCACGGACAATCTTCAAAATGCTCATGCATACATTCACGAAGTGTATTTATACAAACATCGTATATTTTTTTATGTAAATTATCTGTTATGTTCGGTTTTTTTATTATTTTAACAGGATAAACCGCTTTTTTTATGCCTGCATATCTGACAGTCAAGCCACTACCTACATTAGTAAAATTAAGCTGAATATATCTACCTGCAATTCTGCGAAAATGGTTGGTGAATTGATTTTCCCCTATCTTGCATTTATATGTAAAGGCAAATCTTCTTCTCCCCGGCATTCTCAAAGCAAGGTCATCAAGATGTTCTCCGTAGCCTATATCAATATGGGTTTCGTTTTTGGCATTTATATCAAGGGTAAAATATCCGGAAGTCTCGGACTCAAGGTCGATTATTATATAGCTATTATCCTCGGTTATTTCAAGGCAAGAAATTTCTCTTTCCCACACTGCCTCTTTTTTCATATATGCTTCACAAATGCGTTTTCCTGCTGAATCAGTATCAGTATAAATGAATTTCCCTCGGTTTTTGAGTATTCCCTTTACAGTACATGGCATTTCTAATTTCTTTATAGGTCTTTCAATCAGTTTTGATGGAAGTTCATTACAAAAATCAAGAATTTTCGGTTTTTCCCAAGTGTCACCCATTATATATTCAGGATTTTTCCAGTTAGTTTCTTTTGTAGCGTCATAATGGAAAGTAGGTCCTAGTTGTGCGGTTATCAGTTCAATATCCCCTGTCATATATCCTGATGATTCTGCTACAAAGGCGTCAAGATTATTTATAAAACCATTTTTATGCTTTATTGTATAAATAAGTCCTGGCATGCCGGGTTTATAGCAAAATGTCCCGACACCCTGATAGTAAACAAGAATACATATTACATTACTGCCTTTGCGAAGATATTTATCTATTCGTATTTTGTCAAAATACTTATATTCCGGCAAAGACAAATACTGTCCACATTCAACAAAAACACCATTTATCCAGAGTTCATAATTTGTATCACAGCTTAATATAACATCTGTCTTTTCAGTATCATTTATTTCAAATTCCTGACGAAAACAAAGGTATTGGTTATTACCCGATTTCCCATTCCATAACCAACGTGAACCGCTAAGCTTAATATTCATATTTTCCTCCGTAACCCTTATAATTTCACTATAGCACTGCCGTTTCAGTATGTCAACAACCTCTAAATTCCAGTAGTTCCAAACATTTCAAACCACCTGTCTGCAATATACTGATGAAAGAATATCGTTGGATGTATTCCGTCCCTAAGCCAGTAATTCTTTTGTGTAGTAGAAGCCATATCGTCAAGAGCTTTCTGCAAAGGCAAAAATAAAAGGTCATATTTATCCGCAATTCGTTTTGCAGCCTGTGAACGTAAACACACTTCTTCTCTCAACATTTTCGTGCATTTTTCATCATCTTCCTCTCTTAATATGAAAGGTTCAATAATCATTATTTTTGTCTCAGGCAATTCTGACATAATTTCTTCTATCAGCATTGAATATATTTTTTCATATTTTTCTGCGCTAATACCATTGTTACGGGCATAATCGTGCCACACATCATTTACGCCGACTAAAATACTTAAAAAGTCAGGTTTAATATTAATTATATCAGCTTTTATTCTGGCATAGATATCTACAATCCTGTTTCCATTTATCCCTCTGTTAAAAAACTGATACTTCTGTGGATTTTCAAGCCCAAGACGTGCAGAAACATATGCTGGATATCCCTTTCCTAAATCACTTTCGTTTTCACGAATACGGTCTCCATCAGTTATGGAATCCCCTTGAAAAAGAATCGTTTTCATCAATCAACCTCTCCTTTTATACTGATTCTTATCATTCACTAAACATTGTTTCAACAAGCTTATACGCAAAAAGCCAATGCATCTCTCTGATAGGATGATTTATGTAATTTGCTAACAATTCATCAGTATTGACTCCACTTTCATTGAGTTTTTTCCAAAGTGAATAGCAGTCACATATTTTTACGCCGCATTCTTCTGCTGTTTTCATTCCTTGCTTTATATACTCATCCATAAGATTATTTTGTTTGTCGGCAGACTTTTGGGCAATATCCAATATTGGCTTTTCTTTGATGAATCCGCTTACCGAAGTATTCATCATATTCGGAGTCATATATATAACCTCACTGCCAATCGCTTTTGCTTGGGTAAAAATAGTTTTAAGACTGTCAGAGTATTCCTCCACACTGATATTACCGCAATCATTTAATCCAAAACATACAACTGTCAAATCAGGATTGTAACAAAGCACATCCCGACTTAATCTTTCACACGCCTGATGACTTTTTCCGCCGCTGATTCCTGCATTTATAATGTTTAACGGACATTTCGGAAACAGTATATTAAATATTCTCTGTACATAAGAATGATAAACGTTTATTTTATCAAATACAACACTTACACTGTCATCAGATTTTACATTTAGTTCATAGCAACCTTGTGTTACGCTATCCCCCAGAAATACAATCGTCGGCACTGGATATTCACGTATATTGCTGGCTTTTTTTTCAATTTTATTTATTATCTTCATGTCATTCTCCTTGTTATATATAATTACCTCGGCTTAGATGTCAATACAATTTTATCGTATGACAGCGTATCACGCCATGACTGTTCAAGCATTTCTTCTTCAAGTTCTTCTATGGCATTTCTTTTACCATTACAATACTCATCTAACATCTGCTGTGCATAACTAAGCCTGTTATGTTCAGCTCCGTAACGGCGGTTTATAACATCCCAGCCGAATGCTTTATTTGTTTCAAGCCATAATTTCTGATGCAAAGCATTGAGTTTTAAAAACTTTTCCTGAAGCTTTGGAATAATATTTTTGCTCACATTCAACAGATATTCATAATCTTTTTTAGAATATGCCTCTCTTATTCCGTTAAAAAGTGGTGTTTTAACTGCAACTATATCGCACAAAATTGAGCAAAGCTCATATAATTGACTGAATTCAAAATCTCTTTTTGAAGATTTGGCAAATTGTTTTGCTGCTTTTTCACAATCCACAATTATATCATCATAATTCTTAAATCCGGGAGTCGGCATAAGCAAATCTGAATAAAGCAATAATCTGCCTAAAATTATATCTCCTCTTTTTGTATTAAAGGCATTAAATGCTTTGATTTCATCAGGAGTGATACCGGTAACAAACTCTGTCACTGAATTAATATCATCTTGTGTACATAAAAGACCTTTATAACAATGTTCGCTGTAAACAGCAAGACATGATGCAGAAAGAAGCTGATTTGATTCTGCACCGCCATTTCCCCAAACGGTTGCTATAACCTCTTTTATGTTCTTTCTTATACAGGCACGCATTGCAGGTATCATTGAGTCATATGTTCTTCCGGTATCAGGCATACATGTACACCATGTCCATATGCCACCCGCAAAAACAATGTTTTTATTAAATACATCATAGCTGTCAATAAAAGTGCTGTAATCACTTTCGAGATAATGATAATAATCCCAATACACTAAATCCACATCGGGGACTGCTTTAATAACGTGCTCGGGAATATCGTATTCACGCTCGTCAGTATCGTAATATCCACCGGTTTTTGAGCCTAATCTGAAGTACATATCACTCCACATCATGGGTCTGAAATCATATTTTTCGCATATGGTTACAACGTTCTCAAGATGATTGCTGAAAATTTCAAATCTGTCTTTATATCCGTTGATATCCATATAACGGCCACGTCCCATATCATGAGCCTCATCCAAACCAACATGAATTCTGTTACTGCGAAATGCACTTCGCATTGTTTTTATCATAGTTTCTATAAGCTTGAGTGTTTCGCCGTCATCACAAAGCAAAACATTTGCGGTATCACTAAACTGTGCAGATTCACTCCATCTTAAAAACTGACTGTGATGACCTAAAGTCTGAATACATGGTATTACTTCAATTCCTATAGAATACGCATAGTCATCAATCTTTTTAAGTTCATCTATGGTATATCTTCCTCGTCTGTATCCAAAATAAGGATATTCCTCCATTTCAAAAATATCTTCCGTGTATAGCATCAACATATTCATTCCCATGCACAGCATATAGTTAAGATATTTTTTAATTGATTCTACTTTCATAACACCGTTTCTTGATACATCAAGCATTACACCGCAGGTATCAAAATTAGGAGTCTCTTTTATTTCAAACTCAACCTTGCCCTCTGAGATGTTTTTAGCAAGCAGCATTGCACCTCTTGCCAGTTTAGATTTATCACTGCAACCAATAATCGCCTTTTTGCCGTCATATTTCACGTAAACTCCAGGCAGATTGACAAATTCAAGCTCAGGAATATCTTTAAATTTCAATGTTTCAAAAACAAGCTTAGCTATTTTAACATTATTCATATTTCTAACCTTCCCTATCAGATATTTCGCTCCAGCGTTCATACAGTTTTTGAACAGATGAAGGCAGAGGATACCTAAATGCATCTACTTCAAAATTTATAAGACCTTGATAATTAATCTCTCTGAGTTTCCTGCATATTGTATCAAAGTCCACGCAGCCGTCCCCCGGCCACCAATGTCTTTCGTGTTCTCCGTCATTATCAGAAACATGCATGGTTATAAGATAGTTTTTCGTATTTTCAATAAAATCTTCCGGGCTTTCAAAAAACAGATGATTGACATCATAGCACACACCGATATTATCACCAACTGCTTCAATTATTCGCAGTAAATCCTTACTTGTTCTGATATTGCTTATTTCGGTAAGGTTTTCTATCGCAACCTTAAGATTTTTTGTTTTACAGTGCTCACATATCTTTTTTATCTGAATTATTGACTTCTCAATTCTATCTTCATACTCATCTTCCGGCACAAAACCGTGACAAGGATGAACCACTACAATTTCCGCATATTTAAGATATTGTGCCGAAATATCAATTAATTCAAGCTGTTTTTTCAGTGCAAGCTCACTCTTTTCATCATCAAGAAGCGAAACATCGTAATCCGCCTCGTTTGATATATGAATTGTTTTTACACGAAACGAGTAATCCTCCTGTGCCTTTTGAAGATACTTAAGATTTTCGATAAGCGCTTTTCTTTCATCACCATATTTTATTCTGAATTCAAGGAGCGAAAAGCCGCCGCTTTGAAGGTGCGGTGCTAATTCTGTAAAACGTTCCCATAATGATATACCAAGTAAATTTTTATTCATAGTTTTTATCCCCGATTTGTTTATTTAATTCAAAGTCCTCTGCAACCGGTTCCAGATTGCTTTTCCAACAAAATACTCTGGCTTTTGATATTTTTCCGTTATTTATTTCCGGTAAGTTCACAGTTTTATATCCATCATTTTTTACACTTACGTCAATTACTCTCATATCACATAATTGACCGTCTGATGAATATAGTGCTGCGTAAACCTTCAAGCCAAGATCTTCTCCTGTATAGTTACCTATGTTAACAGTGCCTTTTAACGCACCGTTTTCCTGAGTATCAATATAACCACTGAAGGCTATCTCGTCCTCGATAATTTCGTTACAGACAACAACAAGGCATACTTCGTCATTTTTACGGTCATATGCATATAAATTATACATGCCCTCATGAAAATCATCTAATCTTATCCTTGACGCAAACATACCATTTTCGTCAGGAACATACATAGATAAAAACAGTATGTTTCCTGTTGAATCAGTTACTTTAACCGGTACACCTACACCACTTTCACCTTTACCTACAAAGCATAATGTCTGATTTGCCTTATCGATATATGATGAAATAATAACATCGTTGTTTACCTTTGCATACTGCACAATCATGCTGCTGCTATCTAAAGTAACAATCGTGTCACTATCTTCATTTGAGCCGGTAATCAAAAAATGATATATACCATCACCGTCGTACTTTACACTTATGTTTTTGAGCTTATCTTCACTTTCTGCCCAACTAAGTGCCGTAGGAACTGAAATACTATCTGAATATTTATATGCTGATACTGCAAATTTATTATTGTCTTCAAGCTGTGCTTTAACTTCTGCATCCTCTGCCAAAACATTAATATTAAGCACGGAATTATCATTATAAAATGTGAAGCTTCCGTCCTGCTGTTTATTAGCTGTCTGCACAGCAGGATAAAACCGTATTTTTAAATCATTCTCAGTATCAGTCTTCGCTTCATCAAAAATCAGCAAAACATCAGGCTTAACATATATAAAATGCCGCACATATTTGTCAACACCGGTTTCCTCTCTATATGCTTCCGTTCCATCCGCTGCTACATACACATAGTCTTCCTGTTCATCAAATTTTATTATATGCGGATTTGCCTTCGATGCAGCTATAACGTCCTTGTTGTAAAGGTCATACTGTCCGTCATCATTAACGGTAAGAGTATTATGCCATCTGGTATACCCCTTTGCATACCCATCGTCTACAATCTGTAAGTCTTTATAAGCAAACAGCATAAAACTGTTTATATCAGGATGTGAATGGGTCAGCCCTAAATTGTAAGTTTCATCAAAGCCTTTATTAATAAAGGCTTCTCTTGCTATTGTACCCATAGTAGGGCCACATCTGAAGGCAATCACTGATTCCTGATTAAACCATACATTTCTCAAAAAAACAAAACCAAGCTGTTCAAAGAACTTATTGTTGGGATACTTATCACTTTCCCAGGGAGCTAAACTATCAGAATCAGGCTGATAGTATAAAAATAGCTGCCACATTTCATTTCTATGCCCCGCAGTTGAATTATCAATTCCATACTCAACATACCACTGCACAACGGGATTTTGGCTGATGTCAGCCAAATATGACATATTTGAAACCCAAGAAAGATTATTATTTTGTGTACTGTCACCGAAGTTAAACACACCTATTATATGTTCATTTTTTCCCATTTGCGGAAGTCGTGTATAAATTCCGTAATCAGCAGTATTTTGCAGAAACGGGTGCGTTGCATAGTCAATATTACAAAACTGCTTTGCAGTTTTAACGTAATATATAAGATGCGTTAATCCATAGCTCCAATATGATGGGCCTTCCTGATATGTACCCTCTGTATTAATAAACGAAAACGTTTTTGAAAACCAATTATTAGACGTATTAAACCAGCTTTCTGCTTCGGAATATATATCATAAATTGCAGCAGCTGTTACAGCAAGTGATGATGCAGGTGTCCAGTAAAGGTTTGATAAATACTTTCTTTCCCACCAGCCGCCATTATTCATAATACTGCCACGTGCAATAAGTAGTGTTTCTATCTCCTGCCTTTGAGTGATAGACAGGTCATGATACAGCCAATCATAGTAACATGATATGCCAACAAGCATATGCGATGCTGCAAGACTACAGTTTTCAAATTTTCCCCTTCCCCATGAAGGATAGCTTTTTGCTGCATTGAAGAACAATGCAGCAGCATCCTTATACTCCTGTTTCCCAGAAATTTTGTACCCGAGAGAAAGCTTCATTATTGCATCTCCCACTGTACGCATCCACGTTTCTTCTATATTTGAATCAACATAATACTGCGTAGGTCCATCAACAACATACGTGCTTAATTCAGTTTCAAGCGCTGACCAGATATCTTTAAGCCTGCCATTGGCAAGTATACGTGCTCTGTCAAAATCCGCCTCGTCCATAATTACACGTGGATGTATATTAGTGTATTCATCCAGATTATTTTCTACGGCATATGCATTTATCTGTAAAAGAACTATAATAAAAACTGTTAGCAAAACATAAAAACGTATTTTTCTCATAATTATTTTATCACCAACATATCAAGTACTGTACCGCCATATGAATATATAAGTACATTTGAACAGTCACTACCACCCAATGTATACGGGACCAAATCAGCATATGAACCAACCTGTACTCTTGCACCTGCCCCCATTGTGGAATCATAAACATATAAATTCTTACCCACTCTTGTATATTCCAGTACATCCCGACTCATGTTATCATATGGTTGTGGCTGTGTCGTTGTAACCATAATATCATCATGCAAGTCATAAAGTTTTCCATACAAAAATCTTCTTGCATAGAAATTGCTGCTAGACGGATTTGAGCTTGAATTTATAGTTTTATCTTTAGCACTGAATACAAGCTCATATGCCTTTATTTCCTCATGCTTATCAATACTGATTCTGATTGCGTCGCCTTCTTTTAATGTTGAAATATCAAGACCTTTTTTCACGGGATAACTTACCTGAGCACCACGATTAAACCCGCTAAGAAGATATGTTTCTTCACCATATTCATCAATCATTGTTTTAATCTTTGTAACAACAGTAAGATATGTTCCGTTGCTGTAATATCCGGTATTAATATCATATCCAACCAAAACAATTACATCGCATTCATACGGATTTTGACTTCTGTAGGTAATAAAATCGGTATAATAAGCACCGCTTGATAATTCGTTAACCGTCCATGCTGCGTATGAGTCCTCGTCCGAAAGGTCCGATGGTATAACAAATACCAACGCATCCGTATTTAGAAGTGTTTTACCGGTAAAATTACGTGTTGTGCCGCTGTAACGGTATTTGTTTTCGTTTCCTGTACAGTCAAAATCAACAGTTAACAAATCGTTATAATCACATATATCGGAAGCACATGTATCCAGTATCCTGATTTCATTTTTTGAGTTTAGTCTGAACCTGACAACATTCGTATAAGCTGTGTTTTTAATCGCCTTATAAGCATCTGAATTAGACTTCTTTCTGCCGTCTAAAATTACATTTTTAGCTGTGCTATATACAACAAATTTCCCGTCGTTTTCTTCGTCATATACAAAAATCTTAATCTCAAACTTTTTACGAAGATCATCAAATGCTATTGCCTTAATATATCCTGTCTCAAAGTTATACGGTTGTGGAACAAATGCTGCAATATTACCGTTTATGTCAATATAGAAGTATCCGTAATCACCTACTGACAGTTCGCTTTTCTCTATAGAGAAATCATGCGAAACATCAAATGAATACTCATCATCTAATGTAATAATATTATCATCATCTATACTTGTTACAGCGCCTTCGACCACATTGTCGCTTCTGTATACTCTTATAAATTCATCAGCTTCATCAATCATCACACTAAGTATGTCTTTTTTACTTATGTATGTTATATCAATCATTTCACCATCCGCTGAAAATATTTCATAAGTGTATTTATTAAGCTTTATAGGTGCAGCATCTTTTACATATATAGTTTCATTTGATATATCAATAACTTCTGCAATATAGTTAACAAAGCTTCTGATAACAAAAACATCATATTTTCCGTCAGCGTTATTGTCTATACAGGTTATACTACCGTTATTTATATCAAAAACAGATTCAGCAAAGCTATTTACTGCCTTCATATTATAAATTATTTCAGCGGCTTGATTAACTCTTATTTTTCTGCTTTTTCTGCCATCATAATATGACAGTGTTCCGTTTTTATAATCACTGTAATCTTTGGCGGTTATCACCAGTGATTTGTTTCTTTTATTAGTTACTATATATATAAGTTGATTCTGACCATCTGCTTCACGGTAAACTGCCGTTACATTGTATCCTAAGTACTTGTCTGTATTAACATCAGCTACGTTAATAAGAACATCATTTATCAGTGCATGTTTTTCAGCAACCGCAGAATCCGCATCGCTTAAGCCTGTATACTCATTCGCTTCAAAAACACCTTCTGCTACATATATGCTGTGATACATTGAAAGCAGCGTTCTGTTTTCGTACTGTTCTTTTATAATTTGTTTGCCTTCAATGGCAAATAAATCATAAACATTTGTGAGAAGCGCACTTTTCGTCATAGATGCAAACACGCCCTGCGTGATGAATGCGTTAGGTGAAACCACCATTTTTGATAATATTCCTATTTCCTGTGCTGTAAAAACATCATTACGCTTTTTATAATAAGATACTTCGTCAAAGCCCAGTAGTGAAATATAAATATCAGCAACTTCCTCATATGTACAGTACTCATTTAACTTTATATTAACACTTTGGTCAGCCTTTATTACACCGCTATCAATCAAAGATTTTACAGCTGCGGAGTATTTATCACCAACTGCAAGGTCTTTGAACAGATATTCTTTTTCCGTTACCGTATCAGCATTTTCTTCAACTTCGGGTGCAGTATCTGTTACGTTTAAATTAAGAATTTTTGCTACTGTTTTATAAAACTCTCCTCTACTGACATATATATCGGGGTCATACTTACCGAATTTGTCTTTTTCAATCATATCAAGAGCCATAAGAAAATCTATATCATTTCCTACGTCGACAGCAAAAGCTGTCACGTAGGAAAATAACATTAACGAAGCAATAATGGCAATAAACAACACAAAAGATGCTATTCTTTTAGACATCAGTTTACCCCTCCTTTTTCAGTAAAGTACACTTCTGCTATACTGTTCCAAGAACTAACCGAATTACCTTTACAATAAAGTCTTACATATCTTCCGGTTGCTCCCTCCATATCAAATTCTTCAAATCCGTCAGTTGTACCACTGCTTTCACAGGATTTTACAGTCTTAAATCTTGAGCTTTTATTCTCATTGGAAATCTGAATATCAAAATATCCCTTTCGTGCGGTACCGCTCTGGAACGCAATATTAAGCTTATCAAATTTCTTTACAGAGCCAAAGTCAAATGTAATCCATTCGGTATATCCCTGTGACGACCATCTTGTTCCCATTTCACCATCATAAATATACTCACCGTAGTTACCATCTGAACCTGAATATGTGATATTATATACATCCATATTACCAAAACCACGTATTGATTTTGTATGGATAACCAATTCCTGAGAGCTTGTACCGTCAACCGACGTTACCTTTACCTTACTGGTGCCAAACAAATCCTCGGATTTTTCAACATCTACAACTGCAAGGTTTTCATTAGGAACCGCATAAATTTCAAGTTCTGAGCCGTAAATATACGCCTCGTACTCATTTTCCGTGCCTTCAATCAGGGTTGGTTTCACACCATTAACAGATAGAGAATAGAGACCTGAGTCACTCAACAAAACATTTGTGAATATATTTATCACACTGTTTTCATTATCAATCTCTGTATATGCATTGAAATATTTTAACACCGACTGAAGCGAAAGCATCAAACTACCGTCTTTTACCATAGCTGCACGCTCCATATTATCGGGTTGACCATTAATGATGGCAGTATTACTTCCCGCAGTAAATTCAATAACATTTTTTTCATCTGACAACTGAACCTTTTGACCGTTATTCTCAGTCTTTACAGAAAGATTTAACAGCTCGGCAAACTTTTGGGCATCCATCATATCGAGGTCTTCGTATTTTGTATCATATACTTCTTTGATAACTTCATCTACTTTTACTACAGTAGCGTTGCTGTAATCATCAATTTTTACAGAATTATTTTCAATATCTATGCTAATACGCTTTTTCCCGGTATTGAAAACTCTGCATTTTCCATCATTGCTTTCCTCTGAAATAAACGGCGTTTCCTGACCCTTAGGTGCCCATGAAAATGCCACAGGCTGTACCCACTCATTCGACTTATATGAAAGATACACACACATTTTATCCTTTGAAGCGACTTCTGTTCCGTGTCTTTCTGTCGTATCATATGTTGCCTGACCGCCTGCCGTAGCATATGCACCATCGGCAACAAAAGGCTTTACATTGAGCACTGAATTATCGTTATTAAACGTATAACTGCCGTCACGGTTTGTTACAACGTTCTGAACATAGGTAAAGTAACGAAGCTCCAACAAGTCATCCTTGTTAGCTGATTTAATATCATCAACAACGTAAAGCATATCATCATTTTTCATATAAAGAATATGACGAACAAATTTTTCAAGTCCGGAATGTTCCAGGTAAGCTGCAGTACCATCACAAACAACATAAGTATAATCATCTGTTACTTCGTAATGAATGATTTTGGGATCTGCAAGAGTTGCCTTTATTATGTCATTTGTTTTCGTCGCCTTTGCATCGTAACCATTATACTGACCTATTCCATTAACTGTAAGTGTATTTTGTGTAGAGGTGTAGCTTACAACATAACCGTCATCTACAATCTGCCTGTCACCATATGCAAACAGTAAAAGGCTGTTAACATCAGGGTGAACGTGAGAGAGTCCGAGATTCCATGTTGTATCACGATTATCCTCTGTATATACCTTCATTGCATTATGTCCCATTGCAGGACCACATCTTACCGCAAACGCAGAACGATTATCATCCCATGCTGTTCTGCTGAAAACAAAGCCCATATCGTCATAGTAATTACTTGTAGAATAATTTTCAACATATGACTCTGCCTCAAGTGTTTCATCATAATAAAGAAGGTTTTTCCACATTTCGTATCTGTGACCCGCTGTACAATTTTCCATTATATAATGAACAAAATCCTGTACAATTTTGTCATCAGTATAATCTGCAAAAAATGCCATACATGGCACATACTCCAATGAGCTTGTAGTTGCCGAATCAGAAAAATTAAATACACCAAGTATTGCACCTGTCTTTGCGTCACCTAATCTTGGTAATCTTAAATCCATACCGAATCTTGAAGTCTTTTGTATATAAGGAACATCGGAAAAATCCATATTTAAAAAGTTCTTTGCTATGTTAAGATAATATACAAAGCTCTCCATCGCATATGACCAATATCCGGCACCTTCCTGATTTGCGCCGTCCACAGATATGTAACGGAATGTCCTTCCAAAGTATTCATTTGCAAATCTAAACCAATTCTCTGCATCCTTGTACTCGTCAAAAATGGCAGCGGCTACAACAGGTATGGAACCTGCACCCGTATAATGCAGATTTGAAAGAGGCTTTCTTTTCCATGATTTTCCGCCCTTACTCATGATTGAGCCACGTTCTACGAGAATATTCAAAGCATTGTATCTGTCTGTAGCTGACAAATCATGATACAGCCAGTCGTAATAACAAGCAATACCAACAAGGGCATGGCTTGCCGCAAGACTGCTGTTTTCATAGTTGTCTCGTCCCCATGCAGGATATTCGCACAGCTTATAGAAAAACTTTACAGCAGCATCCTTATATTTTTCATCGCCCGATATTCTATATACATAGCTGATTTTCATAAGGTCATCAGCCACATCACGAATCCATGTTTCACCGCCATCACTTACTCTGTGATAATCGGGTGCGCCTTCTTTAATAACTGTATCTACATCTGCAACAAGAGCTTCATAAATATCCTTTAATTCACCCTGTGCCAATTTTTTGCTATGTTCAAATCCCTCGCTGTCAAGTAAAACTCTCGGATGAACACCACGGTATTTATCCAAAGCACTAAAATCCACATTACCTGAATCCGTATTTGGTTCGCTTATTTCACAAACTTTTATATCATCATAATAAACGTTGTTTCCCGGTAAAATTTTCGAATTGAAACGAACTACAATTCTTGCAAGGCTTACCGGATTATTTAAAAGCATCTGTTTTGAGATTTTTTTGATGCCGTCAACATAAATATCTACCTTGTTTTTACTTGCATAACAGCAAAGCTTTATATTCGTCCATTTTTTGTTATTCAACTCTCCAAGACTGTGCGTTCCAGTAGGAGTAACAGAATAAATCATATTATCATACATAGATATTACATTAAACTTTGCCGAGGTCGCACCCTCACCCAAATCTCCCCTTACCTCAAAATAAAGGGTTGAATTATTGTTATATGGTTTTATACGATACGACACTTCAAAATCTATGCTTTCTTCCTCAGAGTATCCAATCGATTTATCAAGATACACCGTTTTTGTTGCTTCAGAGTCATTATAAAACTCTGCAATCTTATTATTTATACCCTCTTCTGCTATAGTCCTGATGTTTTCACCTATACCAACAGACCATTCAGTTGACGATTTTTGTACAGTATTGGAAGCACTTCCGTTAATTGGAGGTGTGCCTCCTATCGCATACCGTTCAAAATCATCCGAAAACAAAACTCTCTCTTTATCTGAAGCTGCATTAACTACAGGAAATACAGAAAGTAACATCGTAAGTATTATTATTAAAGCAACGGATGTTCTAAACATATTTTTCATAGGCTATTTACCCTCCGATTCACAAAACTTAAGGAAATCACTTATCATTTTAGCTGCTTCTGCCCTTGTGCAATTCGAAACAGGCGAAAAGCGGTTATCGCCTACACCATTTATAAGCGAATTACCATAAAGAATACTTACCGCTTCTTTTGCATACTCATCAACTGCGTTCATATCATCAAAGTATAAAGCTTTATCTTCAATCTTTACATTCAATACATCTGTAATTCTGTACAGTATTGTTGCCAACATCTGCCTTGACAAAAGTACATTTTTACCGAAAGTTTTATTATCAATTCCGTTTATTATACCATTCGACATTACAGCTAAAATATATTCTCTGCTCCAATCATTCTGACCTACATCGGCAAAAGAAGCTGATGTTTCAGAATCAGTTTTCAGGTCGAAAGCAACGGCAACAATCTTTGCAGCTTCTTCACGGGTGATAAAATCATCTGGGCAAAATTCACCGGGAGCTTTTCCCGATATTGCCTTGACCGATACAAGATGCTCTACAGCATCCTTTGCCCATGAATGATTTTCCATATCTGAAAAAGCAGGTGTTTCGCTGACCTTTTCTACCAGCGGATAGCTTTTAGGAGTGTCATACACATTTTTTGTTGTACCGCCTCCGCCAGAGGAGCCTCCCCCGCCGTTTCCGCCTCCGCCACCCGGAGTATTCTCACCTTGCTTGTTTACAGCTGTTTCAAACGCAGACTTAAGTCCTGTATAGTTCTCGTATAAATTACCCAGTACTGAGAGTACCGCACTCTTTTTCTTTTCTGAACTCAGTGCATTATAGCTATTAAGTTCAATCAATGTAATAGCTGTAGTATCTTCTATTATCTTCTGCACTTGCTTGTAATTTTCTGCCAGATGCACACCACCAGTTATTACATAGAATTTAAATTTCTCTGCAAGCTTTTCTTCTGTCAAGGTTATCTCTGCTGATAATTTTTCCTTAACATATTCAACCGCATTTTGGGATAATTCTTCTTTATACAGACTATATGTTGCAATGGGTGTTTTGTCGTTAATTGCCTTCACAATATCGTCGATATTTGTTGTATTTTTATATACTAAGGTATTTGCAGTATTAAATGCACTTTTCAGTTGTTCAGCAGTAGAAAAAGTACCGCCCTTTAATTCCAGAATCGATAAATAAAGGTTTTTTTCAAAGGTATCTGCAACATCAAGCTGAAAAGCATCCTCATATGTATTAAGCTTGTTCCACAATACCTCCGGTGTTGTTGCAGCGCTGATGTCCGCAAGAGCATCTTGTATGTATTGCGTACTATAAATATCCATATCAATCGAGTTTAGCTGACTGTCAGCTCCGCTTATCCACCAGAATTTATAATTATTGCTGGCATCGGGAATCACATATTCTATATCGCTTTCTCTATCGGTCAGAATATCATATGTAAAATAGATGATTTTTTCAGGATTAGACAAGTATATATCAGCAATAGAAGTTTCTTCATCAATCATAAATCCAACAAACAAATTTTCCTTTCCTTCCTCAGAAACATTTATCTGTGTATTTACAATCAAATTATCAGGATCAAACTCATATCTTGCGCTGCTATTACCATTTCTGTCCCCTGCATATGCATCCTTTACTGTTTTCCCCGTTGCTGTCACTGTTATAAGCGGACTGTACGGACGAAAGCTATTAACATTGTCAAACAAAATAACCTTCATTATGCTATTTTCAGTTATTCCTGACAATGTAACGGTAACAGTAGCAGAATCATCTTCACCTATACTGCTTTCGGAAAGGATTGTATACGGAACAAATTTTGTCCACAACATTTTATTTCCTTCATAAAGAGTTATATTTAACAGCACATCTTTGGGAGAAAGAGTTTCGTTATCAATATTAAGTGTAACACTAAATTCTCCATTGCTAAGAGTATCTGATGACACCTGCGGCACCATAACATTAAATTGTCTCGCACGTGTTGTAAATGAGCTATTTATACTCTCTCCTATATAGCCTAATACATAGCTGCTATCAAGTTCAAGCTCATATCCGGTTCCGAAATTAAGCTTCTCTTCAAATGCAATCTCGTAAAGATTCAACGCCCCGTTTTTTTTAGTTACACTGCTTATCTGTGCACCCTCTACACTTATCTTATCAGCAGTCAATTCACCTGCCAACGGTGCAAAAAATTGAACATTGATTTTGTTTACATCAGTATTTTCACTGTTTTCTATGCTAATAATGTTACTGTCGTATTTATATATATTTATATAATCAAACAGTACTTCAGCAGTTAAGCTTTTAATATGGTATCCTAAAAAGCGGAACTGTATTTGCTGTCCGATTAAAGTATTTTCAGTAGCTATTTCATATTCTGCACTTAATGTACCATTTTTGTATAAACTAACACTTTTATTTTCAAAATCAAATATTGCTTTATAATCAATCCAGCCTTTTTCTGTTTCTTTATCAACCAAAGTAAGTAAAGCATTATCTTCATTATAAAGTTGCACAGAATAGTCCTGTGCTCCGGTATGCGAAATTCTGAATTCCAACACGGTTTTTCCCGTCTCTGCGATAAATGACGGAGTTTTAAACGCCGGGTCTACGGTTGTCTTATCTGTTTCACTATCTTTTGATAAAACGTAATATCCCCTGTCCGTATCTCTTGTTTTTAAAGAACCACTGCCGGTGTGACCAACAAATAAATCAGTATTTCCGTCGGAAAGCTCAAAAGTGAAATCATCAAAAAATATATTTTTATTACTTTGGGCATCAGCCGTTATAAAAATGCCCAACATAATACTTAGCGCTGCTAAGCTTACAAAAAAACATCTGTATAACCTTTTCAAGTGTAAGCACCTCCATTTTTTAGTCAAACAGGCATTCACAAACTACCCGGAATGCCTGTTTGACATAACCTGTTGCTTATTCTGCGTTTATTTCTTCAACATTGCTTAAAGGTTTCAAATTAGAAAGACTATCCCATACAAAGGCTCTTACTTTCTGAGCGTCCTTTGTGCTTATAGTAGCCGTTAATGTTCCGCTAATAGCTTTTTCAAACGTCATAGGTACAAGGTCAACAAGACCTTCTACACCGTCTGTATTCTTATATGTGGCTAATATTAATGTTACAGCAGGCTTTTCTCCTGTAGTATTGGTTATATTAACCTCTGCTGTAGCACTATTGGCTGTTCTCTTTTCAAGCACAATTTCACCTAAAGAAAGTGCACCTGATGCCATTGTTTTAATACTTCTTGTCTCTGAAACGGAAAGTGCATTGTCAATGCTTTTAACATCAGTAAGATTCACTGAATACTCTGTAGCAAAATCAAGCTTTTCATTTAATTCCAAACTGTAATAGTTTGCACATTTTTCATCAATTACAGAAAGCTTTTCTGCTGAAACAACAGTTTTGCCGCCAACTGTAACACCGGATTTAAGCGATTGTACATCTACAGGCATATTAAATCCAATTACTATTTTTTTAACCTCTGCACTATCCTTGTTTTCAATAAACCAATCTAATGTGCTCGGCACTTCATATATTGCTATATATTTGTAGTCAACATACGCACCGCTGCCCTTGAAATAATTTGTAAAATATACAATGGGATTATTGTATAAACCTGTGCCGTTGTTAAATGTTGCGTCTACAACATTTTGATTAACGCCGTCTACATATGTGCTGTACACAGAATTTGGCAGGTCAACAACAGAAGTAAACTGTCTGTCACCTTTTATTTCCTGATTCCAGGAGCTTACAGCTACTGCCTCACGGTAATAGTCATCGTTTTTGGGGTCACTTACAAATTTATCCGCACGATAAACTCTTACACCATGTTTTGAATAACGGCTGTTGGAATTATAGTAACTGTCAGCAATATAATCTACAACAAACTTTTTATCGGTATTTATTGTTTTGTAAAAGCCTGTAGTATAAGAGCTGGCAGTACTATCTGTACTGCTTATAAGTCTGCCACCCTCTGTATTATATATTGCATGAGTATCCTCAGCAGTTGCACCGCTTATTGAATATTTTGAATACTGTGCAAAGCTGTCGGTTGTAAATCCGTTGTCATAAACAAGATATTCAAAAGAGTAACCGTCAGTTGTTGTAAAATTAGTAGTAGTACTTACATTTTCATTTGAACCGTTCAAAACCTTAAGGCTGCTGTTAAGTGTATAAGTCTTACCCTTCTCAAGAGCATTTTCCCATGTAAGTGTGTATGTGTTAAGACCTGTCTTTTCTGCTGTAGCAGTAGTATCACCAATTTTGAACTCAGAATTATCAACATCAATAGGTACATTGATTTCTATATCCATGCTGTTAAGAGCAACGGAAGATGAATTTTCAACTGAAACATTTGCCTCTGACGGCATCTCATAAACGGCAATATAGTTATAATCGGCATGACCATTTCCCTTTATTTGCTGATTAAAGCATATTACCTTGTCGGCAGATAATAAACCTTCAGCTATGCCGTCTGCCAAAATAGCACTGTTATTTTTTTCAACGCCATCAACATAGGTTTTTACAGAATTTTTTGTAAAATCAATCCATATTATTACTTTAATCTCTTCGTAAGCTTTGTAAGTGTTTGGATTATAAAAATCATTTGCCAACAGCTCAACTTTATTGTTACCATAACTACCAAAATATAAATCAACACCTTGTTTGCTGTATTTAGCACTAGTTGCACCCCCAGCTTTAACAAGATATTCAATTATCAAATTTGAGGAACCTGATACTGTTCTGCAAAATTCCGGTTTTGCACTTGAGGTTGTATCTCCAGCTGCTTTAACCGTCAAAGTACCATTTTCTATAGTTACGGTGCCATATGTAGTAGCAGTAGAGTCACAGTTCACTAATGTATAATTACTTAATGTATCTGTGCTAAAATCGTCGTAAAAGACACTCTCTGCTGCTCCTACAGGAACAAGCACAACCATTGTGGAAAGAATTGCAATGACCAACATTGCAGATAAGATTTTGTTTTTCACTTTCATTTTTTTATATCCTCCTTTAAAATAATTAACCCTTAACGGCGCCAATCATCATACCGCCCACAAAATACTTTTGCATGAACGGATAGACCAAAAGCACCGGCAGCGTTGCAACAACCATTGTTGCATACTGTATAGTTTCGCCAACAGATTCATATCCAAAGTCATTTGAGCCCTCAACAATAGTATTTGTTATAACAATCTCCCTTAGGATTAGCTGAAGCGGAAACAGTTCCCTGTTACGAATAAATATCATAGCATTAAACCATGAATTCCAGTGTGAAACGCCATAGTAAAGGATAAGAACTGCAATAGTAGGCATACATATAGGAAGCATAATCGAAAACAGAATTCTCGAATGCCTTGCCCCGTCAATTTTCGCCGCTTCTTCGAGGCTGTCCGGTATTCCCAAAAACGCTGTTTGCATAATTATCATATTGTACGTATTTATTGCAACCGGAAGTATTAATGACAAGAGCGAATCATTAATATGCAATGCACGAACGGTAAAATAAAATGGAATTGTACCACCGGAAAAATACATGGTGAAAATTATTGCTATTGATATAAACGGTTTTAGCATCACGCCTTTTCGTGACATGAAATACCCGCCTATAGCTGTAAGTAATATATTTAGTGCGGTTCCGGCAATAACTACAATTATTGTATTTTTATAACCATTCCAGATTGCTGAATTAAAAAGCACCGCCTTGTATGCGTTAACATTGAAATCTTTAACCCAGAACATTAATCCGCCTGATTTAAGCACCTCACTGTTACTGCTTAATGAAGCAACCAAAACAAACCACAGCGGGTAAAGAGTTATCACTGCTACAAGAATCATAAACGCAATGTTAAAACCGTCAAAGACTTTAGAGCCTAAACTTTTATTATACATATTTCCCCTCCTACCACAAACTGATGTCACTAACTTTTTTGCTTATCTTATTTACAGATATAAGGAATATGAAGTTAATGATAGAGTTAAACAAACCGACAGCAGTAGAAAAACTGTAATTAAACTCTTGTAGGCCTTTACGGTACACAAACGAGGAAATAATATCTGCCTTTTCATATGTCATCGGATTATACAAAAGTATAATTTTTTCGTAACCTAATGAAAACACCTTTCCAAGTTTCAGAATCAACATAATGATAATAGTGGTTATAACTCCGGGGATTGTAACGTGTATAAGCTTACCCCAACGTCCGGCACCGTCAATCTCCGCAGCTTCGTACAAAGATGTGTCTATTGCGGAGAATGCTGCCATATACACTATAGAATTCCACCCCATAGTCTGCCATATTTCAGAAACAACATACACAGGTGTAAAGTAGTCAGGATTATTCAAAAGACTGGTATTACCGCCTGTTATATTATTTACAAAAAGACCGATAAGTCCTGTATCAGATACAAACTGCTTAATCATTGCACAAAGCACCATTACAGATATAAAATGCGGTATGTATGCAACTGTCTTAATAAAGCCTGAAAAATATTTGTTTGAAAGTTCTTTAAAAAGCAATGCAAGAATTATCGGTGCAGGGAAACCAAACACTATTGATGAAAAGCTGATTACAATAGTATTGCGAAATACTGTAAAGAAGCTTGCACTCTGGAAAAATTCAATAAAATGCTTGAATCCAACCCATGGACTCCCGAAAATTCCCAAATTCGGTGTATAATCCTTAAATGCTATAATTGCACCAAGTATTGGAGCATAGTGAAAAATGACATAAAATAGAATTACCGGCATTACCAGAACGTACAAATCTGCATTTTTACAAACATCTTTTTTCAACCTTACTCCAAAACTCGTCTTGTCTGCCTTTTTAACAGAAGTGGACTTATTTGCTTTCATATCTGTCGTATGCCTCCTGGTATATATCTATGTATCTCTCAACTCCAAGCGCCTTAACCCCGGCAATGAAATCATCATATTCACTTATGGAATCAACGCCTGTAATAATTTTAAGATACGCTGCATCAATGTATGTATCAAGGTCACTTTTAATCTTGGCAACCTGTGCACTTTCCTCCGTTGTAAGAGTTATGGGAGGAAGCATATGCTTTTTAGCATCTGTCTGTTTCCACATTTGGATTGACTCTGTCTGTTGAGGTAAACCTGCAATCTGTTCGTAATACCTTCCGTCACGCAAAAACGGTCCAACACCGTGAGGACAGGTATAATATGAAACCATCTGACTCAAAGATGTTCCATTCGGATTATTTGTAACAAGCCCTGAATACTTGGGATATCCATCAATAAGATTGTAGCTTTCTCCCTCAATTCCAAAGTTAAACAGCATTCTTCCTTCTTCGCTATATCCGTAATCAAGAACACGGGCAGCTGCCTCAACATTTTTACATGCTGTAGTAATCGCCGCACTGCCAAGAGGCGAATAACTGTTTATTCTTTGTCCATACATAGGCATGTCACCTTTGTTAAGAACTGGATATTTTGTAGCTACAACATTAAACTCAGGAGTATCCTTCATAGATGCCATCCATGAACCGATACCGCCGCCCGTATTACCTACAGCAGCACCACTAAGACCGTTGAGCATATTGTATGTTACCGTTTTACTGTCGAGAGTAGCGATGTTTTTATCAATTAAACCTTCGGCATACCATTTACTAAGCTCTGTTACAGCTTTTTTAAACTCCGGCTCAACAACACCGTACTTAACTTTTCCATCTACCACATACAGATTTCTTATAACTCCGAATGCTTGTAAAAATGCATAGTCATTGGCGTACGATAATGACAACGGAGAAGATATCTTAAGCTCATCACGGAAAGCTTTAAGAACGTTATACCATTCTTCAATAGTTTCAGGTCTTTCCATTCCCACTTTGTCAAGGTAATCCTGTCTTATAATCGGTCCTGTAAACACCAGCAACGATTCATCATCATAAATTGCAGGGAAAGTATAATATTCACCGGAATCAAGACGAATCATTTTTGCAACTTCAGGATTTTCATTTAAATATGCTGTCATATTCGGCGCATATTTTTTAAATACATCATTTAATGTAATTATGCAGCCGTCCTGAACAGCTTTTTGCGGACCGCCCGGATATTCATAAAATGGATATTCAATAATATCAGGCAGTTCTCCGGATGCTATCATCAGATTGAGTTGCTCATCAACCTGTCCTGCTACAGGATGAGTGTACTCGATATTAACTCCGGTTTCTTCCATTAAATTTTTATAAGCAGGTAATTCAGCCAAGGTTTTTACACCAAATTTTGCCTGACCTGAAAACTCTGCCCAATATGTAATGGTTGGAGTACCGTCATCTGATATCACCTCTTCTTTTTTTGTACTGCATGCTGCCGTCATCAGCATTACAAATACAATTACCAAACATAATGCTCTTTTTTTTCTCATCAACATCACCTCATATTTTTAATTACGGTTTACAGCTTCATTATAAGTTGATTTTTATAAAGTTTTCAATACGCACATTTAAACATCTTTGGTCATTTTTAAAGATTTTTAAACTTTATACACCCTTTTTTTGTTGCAACATTAACAAATTTTCCAAAATTTATCCAATGAAAGCATTATTTTTCTTCAGCGTTTCACGAAGTGCTGTCACATTTACATCTCTTACTTTTACATTGTCCTTAACTGCAATTCCGATTGCTGTTCCTGCTGCCTCTCCAATACAACATACTATCGGCATTATTCTGTACGATGCCTGTGCTTCATGGTCGGAGGAAATACATCTTCCGGCAACAAGCAGATTATCTGTTCCTTTGGGAATAAGACTTCTGTACGGAATTGTATAATAAGCACCTTCAGGAAAATAATAATGACTTGTACCGCTGCCTTCGGGATTATGAATATCAATATCGTAATTACCGGCAACAACCGAATCCTCAAAAACAGTACAATTTCTTATATCGTCGCCGGTAAGAATATATTCACCTTGTATCATACGGCTTTCACGAACACCAATTTCAGAAGCAGTCATCATAAGGAAGCTTTCTTCAAATCCATCAGCATGTTTTTTAAGAAAATCATAAATTTCAAAAACCTGCTCACGCACTTCCAATTCAGCAAGTGTAACATCCCATGCATCTACAGGATTTCTCTTAACTATGCGAGTGGTATTAAAGTGAAGAACATTGTTTGTGCTTTCCCAGTTAAAAACAAGAATGTCCTCTCTCGGATTATTAATTTTACCCTCGCATTTATATTGCTTGTAAAGTTTATTTACTTTACTAAATGTACTTCTGAATTTTTTGACATCAACATTTCCGACTCTGAAACATAAAGTCATGGGCTGACATAAATTATCCTGCTGACGTCCCAAAGTGCATGGACATCCTGCAAGATAAGCCACATCAGCATCACCTGTTGCGTCGATAAAGTACCTTGCTTCTATTTCGGTTTTTCCACTTTTATTAACTATCTCAACAGATTTAATATTCTGATTTTCCATATTAACCTCAAATATAAAAGAGTGAAACAAAACATCAATTTTTTCTTTAAGCACCATACGATTAAGTATAAGTTTCAATTCCTCTTCAGAAAAAGATTCATATTTTACCGCATTTCTTTTTTCAAGCTCAGTGTGGATTTCTTCAAATATTCCTCGATTAAGCGAGAATATTCTATTTTCCTTTTTTGTGAAATAGTTCATAAACGGGTTAACAAGACAGTTTACAGCCGCACCTCCTAAACAGTTGGATTTTTCGACAATAAGCACTGATGCTCCCATACGTGCAGCTGAAATTGCCGCTGCCGTTCCCGCAAAACCTCCTCCGGCTACTATCAGGTCATATTTTTTCATACCAATACCTCTTTCCTTTTAATATAATGATGTAATAACATTATATCATTTCTTAATTTGTTAAACTTCTAATAATTACACCAAACTATTGCACAAAGGATACTTTTTTGATATAATAATCAAAAATTGATGCTATATTTACTATTAGGAGGAAGGAAAATGCAATCTTTGCAAACATTTCTTGATATACTTACCAAAGGACGAAAACTCCATATTTGTGTTCATGATATATCCGGATTGCTGAAATCTCCAGAAAGATATCTTCCTTTCGAGTATCAGATACATTCAAAGAAGTTTTGCAATATTGCTAAATTCACAGAGCAAGGACTTGATTTTTGTCTCAATGCAAAAGACAAAGCGAATAATAAAGCAGTAAATGACGCTAACTCGTTTTGCGGACACTGTCCTTGGGGACTTTTTGAAGTGGCTCAACCGATTGTACAAGATAAAAGTGTACAGGGAATTATATATGTTGGAAATTTCATTATAGATGAAAAAAAAACCAAAGAGCATATAATAAGAACAAGCAAGCTTTTAAATGTATCTCCTGAACCATTTTTTAATATGATTAACGAATGTGAAAACTTAACTGATATTTCTGAAGCTTTTCAGATAGCAGAAATTGTAAAGGACTATCTTTTGATGTTACCCTTTGAGGAACGTTCACAGTCCTCAAACAAACAATGGCTCGTTCGCAATATCAAGCACTATGCAAATGAATATTATGAAAAAAAGCTTTCTTTAAAGACGATTTCAAAGCTTTACTTTGTAAACGAAAAATATATAGGTAGGCTTTTTAAGAATCAGGTGGGAATGAGTTTTCACCAATATCTCAACGAAATTCGTCTCAAAAAAGCTGAAGAATTACTGATAAATACCGATAAACAAATAATTGACATTGGAATAAAATGCGGATTTGAAAACGTCTCCTATTTTAATCGTATATTTAAACAAAAATATGGTATTACACCTACGGTCTTTCGTGAGGTTAACAGAAAACTCATATAAATAGGCTCTATTTATATTGTAGATTCCAAAAATTCTATAAAAAGTCTTATTGACAAAAGCAATAGTCCTATAAACCGTTATATAAAGCCAAATACTGACGCATTCAAAAAGAAATTCCCACGGGGGGGATTTTCTTCTTTTCTATGTGTAATTACTATATTTTTTATAATTAGAATAAAAAATTTTCAAAAAACGTGCAGAAAAAACAGCTCCACGGATTGCAATGCTTTTATAAGTAGCATATACTTATCTCGTAAAAATGGTAAGCAGTTAAAATGGTAAGCAGTTAAGCGTTTTTTTGATTTATTTATTCCAACTTTAACGGGATAACTATGTCCAAAAATCGCTTTTTTATTTTTTTGAGGTTAATTAAACAAAGTAAAGTATAAAGGCATCTTGACAGATTTGTTGTTAAATTGTAAACTTTTGTCAATCTGATTTACAACGGCTATGTGGTATGATATTATATAATCAATAATTAATTTATGCGTGGGGTTCCCTGGACTGACAAAGTCAGTCCTAGCATACTAGATGTCGTGATTGTAATTAAAGCTAGCGGTATAGCTATGCCCATCTTTAGGGCATTTACTGTGAGCTTTATTAAGTATGATTGTATTTTACACTTTAAGTTAATAAAGAATATGAGTTGTTTTAGTTAATCGGCAGGCAAAATAAGCCTATATTGACTTGAAATAGTTCCGAAAAGTCAGCAATGCTGACAAAGTGAATAAAGAGGTTAAAAGAATGTAGAATTAAATCCAAAAGGATTAGTCTGCATTCTTTTTTTGTCTGAAATCCTAAAAAGGAAGAATTGAAGTCCTACAGGCATTCTTTTGTACTGTCTTACAAATTAGTGTACGGACACAGGTTAATGAATGAATTAAGCAATTTTAAAACGCAAAGTTTTATCGGGTTTGTATGCGTACACTTTTGAAATCCGAAAAGATTAGACAGAATCTTGACGCAGTAGCGGCTGCGAAATATTTTTCATATGTCACCGCTATGACATATTTCAGCATCGGCAATACCAATACCATTTGGAACGCACCTGAGTTTAGCAGGTATGATGCTACCGCAGAGTTTATACTCACCCATAAAGGGTTGCGGGAATATTACTAACCGAGCAATATGCCGATAGATAATACAAATCATACTAAATGGAGACAGAGATAATAAACAACCCTCAATACACCGATATAAAGGGAAATATATTTATTTCATATCGGGAAAAGAAGAGGTAACGGGTGTTAAAGAGAACGATATTGCTATGTCTGAAAGAAAGGATCTTCAGATGACTAACTTATATAAAAATTTAGAAACTCAATTCAACAAAGTATTCAGACATTTAAAGACAGGCAGCTTTAAAACAAGAGAACGTTATGCAAAAGCTTTTAAAAGATTTATGGTATATTTTGCAAAAGAATATCATCTTCAAAAGCTTTCAAACATTTCTGAAAAGCACATACTTTCATATCTGAACTACTTACAGAAAAAAGGTAATGCTGCATCAACAATAAAAACAGAACTTGCAGCTATACGCTTTTTCCACGACAATCTGCCTTATGCAAAATATACTCTGCCGACAAATGACGAGCTTGAATTAAAAAGACGTACATTTGGTGGAGTAGACAGAAGCTGGGACAGTAGAGAATACAATCTTATGGTAGCAAAAGCAATAGAAACTAACCATAACGATTATGTTGCTATTCTTACTCTTGCAAGGTACGCAGGACTAAGACTTGAAGAATGTTTTCGCATTGATACAAATGATGCGGAAAAAGCACTTCAAACAGAGAAGCTATTTGTTAAAGGTAAAGGCGGTCTTACAAGATATGTGCCTATTAACAAAAGCATTGAAATTGCACTTGCAAATTCTCTTAAAAATGTAAAACGTGGAGAAAAGTTATTTGTAAGAAACAACGACAAAACCCATCTTACAATGAAAAGACTTCAATGTTTTATCGCATATCACAGAAAAGAAATTACCGAAGAACGTATTACTTTTCACGGATTACGCCATACATATGCACACGAAAAGTATAACGAGTTCATAAACAGTGGTAAAAATGAAAAAGAAGCACGGAGAATGGTATCCGAGCTTCTGGGGCATCACAGAGATGATGTAACAAGAATATATCTCTACGGCGGTGATGAGAATGTTTAATTCTTACCCCGATGTTTTATCTGTAAAGCAGCTATGCGAAATACTTGACATAGGCAAAAACACCGCATACAAGCTGTTACAAAGCGGAGAGATAAAGAGTATAAAGATTGGAAAGGTATATAAAATACAAAAAAAATGTTTGAAAGATTTTTTAAACAATCGTTAGTTGATTTATGTGCTACCCAATGATATAATAATTCTATAGTGTAATCATTGGGTAGTGCTTTCTAAGAAAGGCAGGTTACTCAATGAAAAATTCAGTTAAAGCATATTTGAGAGAAAAATCAGGCTCAAAATGCTATTCATGTATATTAAAATGGGAGGAATATGGAAAGCTAAAAAGCAAAGAAATAAGTACAGGAATTGAAATCAAGGGCAATAACAAACGAGCTGCAAAAAAACGAATTGAAGAGATACGGGAAGAATTTAAGAAAAAGGTAACAAGAAGCGGTTTTACAGAATATAAGGATATGTTTTTTGAAGATTACATAGAAAAATGGGTTAATGAGCAAGAAAGCTTCTTAAAACCAACCACTTTGTCAGGGTATAAAGGAATAGTTAAAAATCATATAATTCCTTTTTTCTCAAATAGAAAAATCTTACTTGTCGATGTTAAGCCGCAGCATATTCAGGAATATTATAACTCAAAAGCACAAAAAGGGCTTTCCCCCGGAAGTGTACAAAGGCATCATTCTTTAATCAGAAAAGCTTTACAGAATGCTGTAATGAAAGATGTTATTCTCTACAATCCTGCTGACAGAACACAAAGACCTAAACAATCAAAATACAATCCTAAAATATATGATGCAGAACAATTAAAAAGATTGTTGATGTCAGTTAGAGAAACACCTATAGAGGTGCCGATAACAATATGCTGTCATTATGCTTTAAGACGAGGAGAGGTTTTAGGCTTACAGTGGAAGAACATTGATTTTGATAAAAGGATTATAACTATACAAAACAGTGTAGTACGTGCAGG
>SVJI01000048.1 GCA_015069065.1 Oscillospiraceae bacterium
TTATCCATACCTGCAACTGAATCATAGCAGAATGTATCTCCTGCATATATTTCGACTAAATCATGTACCAAACACATCTTAATTACTCTATCACTGTCCACTCCCTCTGGCGCAAGATCGGAAAAAAGCATAGCCATGAGAGCAATATGCCATGAATGCTCCGCATCAGTTTCACGGCGGGATTTATCTGCCAAAAGTGTCTGGCGGTAAACAGATTTCATTTTATCTGCAATAATCAGAAACTCCAGCTTTTTATTGAAATTTTCGTTCATATCTCCTTTGTATATTCTTGCATCCATATTGCTTCCTCCTCTGTAAGATAAGGCAGAATTAGTCTGCGGCAAGTACAGTTATACTCATTCACCCACTGCATTTCATCCCTACTTAAAAGCTCCGGCATAATTGCCGCCGTTCCAACAGGACAAAAATTTAACACCTCAAAGCAAAGAAACCTGCCATACTCTGTTTCAAATGCATTTTTTACACACAGATGGTTCTCTGTTCTGATACCAAATTTCCCTTCAACATAAACTCCCGGTTCATCAGTAACAGTCATATTGCAAAGCAGCTTTTCATCACACTTACCTGAAAGCCTCTGAGGTCCCTCATGAACACCGAGCATATAGCCTACTCCATGTCCTGTGCTGCAGCGGTAATCAATTCCCTTTTTCCAAAGTGGAGTCCGTGCAAGGGCATCAAGTTCACAGCAGCGCGTACCATCGGGAAAAACTGACGCCGCAATAGCAATATGACTTTTCAGCACAAGGGTAAAGTGCTCTTTCATTTCATCAGATATATTACCCATTGCCAGAGTTCTCGTAGTGTCGGTAGTCCCCTCGAAATACTGACCGCCTGTATCAATCAGGAGAAAGCCCGACTTCCCTACTTTTGCACAATGAGATTTTTCAGGGCTATAATGCATCATCGCAGCATTTGCACCAAATGCCGCTATTGTATCAAATGCAGGAGAGTAATAACCGCTGTATTTTCTCCGATGCTTTTCGATAATGTCAACAACATCACATTCATCAAGATTTTCAGTGTTATAAATTTCGTAAAAAGCTTTTGTGAGTGCAATATTTTCCATCACATAAGCTTTTTTAATATTCTCCACTTCAACATCGTTTTTAACGCACTTAAGATTGTATATAAAATCTCTTACATCCTTTACCGCACAATGTACATTTTCTGTCAACGCATAATTTGTCATTGAAAAATCTGTCGCAAGATATGCTTTTTCGTTTAAAGAAGAAACATCCTCAAAAACCTTTTCATAATCTGCCACTTTTATATTATTCATTTTAAAATATTGTGACACATCCTCAGTAATTTTTCGCTTATCAACATAAATTGTTACGGAAGAATCTGTCATAAGAAGATAGGAAAGCACAACAGGCGTATGCACAACATCCTTCCCGCGTATATTTAAAAGCCACATTATACATTCGGGCATACATGTAAGATAATGCGTGAAGCTGCCGCTTTTCATCTGTTCTCTTACTTTCTTAAGTTTTACCCCCACGTCCTCCCCGCTATACTTTTTATCTAAAATAAAAGCCTTTTCAACAGGTGCTGCAGGACGGTTTTTCCACACTGCAGACGGGTCATATTTTGTATTGAATGGATTTTTTTTAAGCTTTGAAATAAGTTCTGAAAGCTGCTTTCTGGAAAAAAGTCTTCCGTCCACACCTATAGTTTCCCCATCTTCAAGCGTCTCTTTCAAAAATTCATGTATTTTCTGACAATCTCCCTCTGACGCCTTAAAAAGTCTGATGCCGCTGCCTTTAAGCTCTTTTTCTGCCTGAATATAATATCTGCCATCAGTCCACAAGCCTGCATCGTTACTGCTTACAACGAGTGTACCTGCCGAGCCGGTAAACCCACTTATATACTCCCTTAGTTTATAATGCTCAGAAATATATTCACTTAAATGCATATCCGCAGTCGGGATTATAACTGCGGATATGTTATGCTTATTCATATGATAACGCAAAGAATTTAAATTGCTACTCATAATACATCTCCTATGCTAAGCTGCGGAACAGCATTTAAATCAAGTTCCCCTCTAATTCCGGCTAAGTAATTAAAATACCCAGCACAGGAAATCATCGCCGCATTATCTGTACACAAATTTATAGGAGGGCAGTAAAATTCCAGTCCGTTTGCAGTTGCCTCACTCTCCATTTGGCTGCGCAGTAATGAATTTGCAGCAACACCGCCTGCAATGGCGATTTTATCCACTCCGTGTTTCTTTGCAGCAGAAACAGTATTGTTAACCAATACATCGCATACAGCCTGCTGAAAAGATGCTGCAACATCTGCTGAGTTAATTTTCTCACCCTTTTGCTGTGCTGTATGTACATAGTTAATTACCGCCGTTTTTAATCCGCTGAAGCTAAAATCATATCCCTTATGAGGGCGAGGGAATTTAATGGCCTGCGGATTTCCGCTCTCAGCCAGTTTATTAAGTTTAGGACCGCCAGGGTAACCAAGTCCCAGCACTCGGGCAGCCTTATCAAACGCCTCCCCTGCCGCATCATCCGTTGTTGCACCGAGAACATCAAAGCTTCTGTAGTCCTTTATATGCAGAATATGACTGTGACCGCCTGATGCCACAAGGCTTACAAATGGCGGCTCAAGATTAGGGTAAGCAATATAATTTGCAGCAATATGTCCCTGTATATGATTCACGGGCACAAGCGGTTTATCAATCGCATATGCATAAGCTTTTGCAACAGAAACACCGACAAGCAATGCTCCCACAAGTCCGGGATTATAGGTAACTGCAACTGCATCCAGCTCTTGTGCGGTAATAGCCGCCTCTTTTAGCGCACTGTCAATCACATATATTATTTTATCAATATGCTTGCGTGATGCAATTTCAGGCACCACACCGCCATAGAGAGTATGCAACGGAATTTGTGAGTACACAACATTTGACAGCACTGTTCTGCCGTTTTCTGTTACAGATGCTGCCGTTTCATCACATGATGTTTCTATTCCCAGTATATATGACATATTTACCGTTCCTTTATTTCAAGTTTAAATAGTTTTGCATCTTCACCATTATCTTTATAATAGTTTTTCCGCACACCGATTTCTTCAAAGCCCACTGATTTGTAAAGAGATATTGCCGACAAATTGGATGAACGCACCTCCAGAAACACATTTGTGCAGCCGTGCTTTTTAAGTTCTTCTATAACACAAATGAGCAGTTTTTTTCCCAGTCCGTATCTGCGCAGTTTATCACTTACGGCTATACGAAGAATTTCCCCCTCATCAGCTGCGTACATAAATATACAATAGCCCAAAATAACCCCACAGCTTTTTAACACCATAACACTCTGCCTATCTATCGCTGACATAACAGAATTCTCACTCCACGCATCGGGGAAAATCTCTTTCTCCATGTGTGAAATTTTCTTAGCATCGTCAGGTTCTGCAAGGATGAAATCAGCGCGCGCAGACAACCCTTTTAAGACATAATCATAAATTTTTTCTGCTGTCTTTAAATATATATCAATATCTCCGCCGTATGGGTCATCGATATCCTCTGTTTCACCGGCAAATTCAGCAAGAGTCATAACCTTGCTATGGTCTGCATATTGTGAAAGCATTTCTTTTTGGGAATGTGTCATTGTTATTATAAGCGATGCTTCGTCCAGAATTTCGCTTGTAAGCTGCCGTGCAGTATGATTATCGAGGTCAGTACCGTACCTTAAAACTGCTTCTTTTGAATTTTTTGCCGCACCTTGCGGAAAGCTTACTGCAATACCTGCAGAGCCTGCCGTATGCTCTCCTGTAACGGAGTTAAAAATAGCCTCCGCCATAGGACTTCTGCATGTGTTACCTGTACATACAAAAACTATATCCTTATTCACTTCATAATCACCCTGCCTCCTGCTGATTTAAACAGCCTGTTTCTCAGGGCTATTCCTATTCCCGATGTTTCCGGAAGCTGTGCAAAGACTACATCTGCCCCATCCTCGTCGGCTTTTCTCAGCAGGTAAAAAAGTCTCGCCGCATATTCAGCATCGGAATTTCCGGCATCATACACAATATCGGCAGCAATTCCTGCATCTGAGGCATTCTTAGCAATAACACACACAGTTTCTCCCGAGCGTGTGTGTTTTTTATAATCAGATACATCCTCAATGACAATTACAGAAGCATTTGGGCTGTAATGTGTATATTTCATCCCCGGGCATTTCGGTGCCCCCTCAACCTCTCCTGCATAAACGACCTCTCCTATTACACTACGCATATCCTCTGGGGAAATCATACCCGGGCGAAGTATAACAGGAACCTCTGTACTGAGGTCTATGACAGTTGATTCTATACCAATCATGGAGCTTCCGCCGTCAATAATCATATCAACTCTGCCGTCAAGGTCCTGTATGCAGTGCGTTGCAGTAGTGGGACTCGGACTTCCTGAAAGATTAGCACTGGGTGCCGCGATGGGAGTACCTGAAAGCTTTATAAGCACATTTGCAATACTGTGACTTGGAAGCCTTACCGCAACGGTATCGAGCCCTGCAGTAACACAATCGGGAATACCCGCCTTTTTCTTCAAAATCAAAGTAAGGGGACCTCCCCAGAATTCCTCTGCAAGCTTTATCGCACTGGGTGGAATTTCTCTGGCAAACATCTCAAGGTCAGCAATATCACTGATATGTGATATAAGGGGGTTATCCATAGGTCTTCCCTTTGCACGGAAAATGTTTGCAACAGCATCGCTATTAAAAGTATCAGCACCTAAGCCATAAACGGTCTCGGTAGGAAAAGCCACAAGGCCGCCGTGTTTTATAACATCAGCAGCCTGTGAAAGCAATTCCATATCTATATTTGCAGGATCAATTTTAATAATTTTCGTCACATTTATTCTTCTTTCGGTAATTTATCAACCGCTGCAGCTATCTTCAGCGCAACTTCATCCACTGTTCCGGATGCATCAATTATTTCTATATTTTCATCTTTCAGCATAGAAAATACATCAAAAAATTTTCTGCGTATTTTATCAAGTAGTGATGAATGTTCAAAAATTTCTACAGTAGCGCGGTTTGTGTCAATTCTTTCCTTTGACTTATCGGCATCAAGGTCAAGAAAGATACATAAATCCGGTTTACGTATATCAGGGCAGTTAAGATTCATGTCAATTACCCAGTTAATGTCACTGTCAAGCCCCTGATATGCAAAGGACGAGTAATAATATCTGTCGGAAACAACATCAAAGCCTTTTTCAAGAGCCTGTTTTATTCCTGTATTCGGATTAACATTGTGGAAAACCCTGTCAGAAAGAAACATCGCTGCAAGCTCAGACGCCGTGCGCGCGTAATTTCCACTCAACGCATCACGCAGAATACCTCCTGTAACCGATGCAGTAGGCTCTGCCGTTATGAATACACGTCTGCCTTCATTTACCAGCTTTTGACGCAACTTTTCAATCTGGGTGCTTTTTCCCGCACCGTCAATCCCCTCAAATACTATAAATCTGCCTTTCATACAGATATTCTCCTCACTTGTAGTATTTTTTCAGCACTGTACCGAGTCTCTTCACACCTTCAACAATTTTATCGTCAGGCATGGTGGAGAAATTCAGCCTGAAACCGTTATTAACCAAGCTCTGGTCAGTTGCAAAATTATTACCGGGAACAATCAATACCTTTTCCGCAATACACTCCTGACTTAACTTAAGAGTGTCAATTCCGGGCGCATTACACCATACAAAAAGCCCGCCGCCCGGTACTGTATAGGTGATTTCTTCAGGAAGATATTTCTTCATCGCATCAATCATAAGATTGCATTTTTTCTTATAAAGCTCACGCATTTTTTCTATCAATTCCACGATGTCGTAACGATTCATAAATTCAAGAGCGAGAAGCTGCGGAAGACATGGTGTGTGAACATCGGAAACCTGTTTTCCCAAAACAGCCTTTTCAGTAAATGTCTTGGGCGCAATAAGGTATCCAAGTCTTAATCCCGGAGCAAGTATTTTTGAAAAAGAACCGCTGTAAAGTACAACACCATCCTCGTCAAAGGATTTTATTGTTGGTAGTTTAACACCATCAAATGTAAGCTCACCGTAGGGGTTGTCCTCGATGATAAAGATACCGTTATCACGCGCAATTTCATAAATCGCTTTTCTCTTTTCCACGCTCATTGTAACGCCTGAGGGATTCTGGAAATTTGGTATGGTATAAATAAGCTTAACATTGGGTGTATTCTTTATTGCGTCCTTAAGCTTTTCTATATTCATGCCGTCACTCTCAACATCAACACCTACAAGGTTTGCACCGTAAGAACGGAATGCATTGAGTCCGCCTACAAAGGAGGGTGCCTCTACAATTACACTGTCCCCTTCGTTCAGGAGAATTTTAGAGGTTATTTCAATTGCCTGCTGACCGCCGGAAACTATTGTAATTTCGTCCAAAGAAACCTCGATATTTTCCCTGTCCTTAACAAATTCTATAATCTTTTCACGAAGCGCAACATTACCCTCTGAAATACCGTACTGTAATGCGCCTACGGGATTATTCTTTAAAATGTCAGACGCTATCTGCGCAAGGGCTTCATTGGGAAAAAGTTCCGCAGCAGGATTTCCTCCTGCCAGAGAAATCATGGTCGGGTCCGCCATTGCTTTAAACATCTCACGGATTGCAGAGCCTTTAAGGCTTTTCATACGTTCAGATACTGAAAATTCCATTTTTATATCTCCTTTATAATATTAAGAGAGCTTCTTTTCAAGATTTGACCTTATGGCAAGGATGAAATCCTTTGAATTAACCACAGTAGGTTCCTTACCTTCCCACAATCCTGCCAAATCCTTTGTCAGAACGGCACCCTCAATAGTGTCAATACATGCCTGTTCAAGCTTATCTGCAAAATCACAAAGCTCCTTGTTAGAATCAAGCTCTCCTCTTTTTCTGAGTGCCCCTGTCCATGCGAAAATTGTAGCAACAGGGTTTGTGGAGGTTTCCTCCCCCTTAAGATATCTGTAATAATGACGTGTAACAGTGCCATGTGCAGCCTCGTACTCATAGTTACCGTCAGGACTTACAAGAACACTGGTCATCATAGCCAGAGAACCAAATGCAGTTGAAACCATGTCACTCATAACATCTCCGTCATAATTCTTACATGCCCAGATATAACCGCCCTCGCTCCTGATTACGCGTGCAACTGCATCGTCAATAAGTGTATAGAAATACTCGATGCCGGCTTCATCAAACTTTTCCTTATATTCATTTTCAAATATTTCCTGAAATGTCAGTTTAAAGGTCTGGTCATACTGCTTTGAAATAGTATCCTTAGTAGCAAACCACAAATCCTGTTTGGTATCAAGCGCATACTGGAAGCACGAATGGGCAAAGGACCTGATGGAGCTATCCTTATTGTACTGTCCCTGAATAACGCCGCCGCACTCAAAGTCATAAATAGTCTTACGAGTAACTTCGCCGTCCTCCGATGTGAAGATAAGCTCTGCTTTTCCCTTTTTATCGTTACGGATTTCAGTTGCCTTATAAACATCTCCATATGCATGACGTGCAATGGTGATAGGCTTCTTCCAATTCTTTACGGCAGGGCTGATACCGTTAACCAGTATGGGGGCGCGGAAAACAGTACCGTCAAGTATTGCACGGATTGTTCCGTTGGGGCTTTTCCACATTTCCTTAAGGTTATATTCCTCTACGCGCTGCGCATTGGGTGTAATAGTCGCACACTTTACACCTACGCCATACTTTTTTATTGCCTCGCCAGCGTCAAAGGTTACCTGATCATTAGTTTCATCGCGGTATTTAAGTCCCAAATCATAGTATTCTGTGTTAAGCTCTACAAAGGGCAAAAGAAGCTCGTCCTTAATCATCTGCCACAAAATACGGGTCATTTCGTCGCCGTCCATCTCGACAATTTTATTTTTCATCTGGATTTTATTCATTGCTACTCTTCCTCTCTGTATTTTACTGGGCATTTGAATTCTGGTAATAGTTCATAAGACATCCGTCAAGTATTATTTTTCGCTCATCATCGGTAAGTCCCGCAATATTAAGTTTAATGGTATCATATGTACCATCCCTCTTTATTACGTAACCGTTTGCCGTTTCTTCTTTATTTTCAATGATGCTGCGTATATTAGGTACAAACACATAGTCACCATCATCGTAGTTAAACTCAGTTTCCTTATCAATTGTAAAAGGCAGAATACCCCAGTTGATACAGTTGGAGCGATAGCGCTTAGTCGCATATTCATAGCAGATATTACCTAAACCGCCCAGTACCTTCTGGCAGCTTGCAGCCTGCTCTCTCGCAGAGCCGTCACCAGGCTTTGTAGCAAACACGCATGAGCCGATTTGAGTTACTTTCGCTGTTTCTTCACCGCCAAAATCCTCAAGCACCTTAATAACTTCCTCTGGAACATTGCCACTGCGGCGCATATCCTCCATGTCGCGGATTGCTTTACTGCGCGACACATATTCGGGAACACGCCTTGAAAGTGCAAATTCAGAAAGCTTTATGGGGTTAGACCTGTAGCTGGATGTTTCACCGGAGGGAATAAGCTCGTCAGTAGTTGTAACATCGTCATGAATTACTGCCGCAAGCCTGAGGAGAACATTTTCTCCAAGGGGATACATTTTCGGCCAGTCCTTAATATTTGGTCCCAGACGAAGCTGCTCGCTGTCGTCAGCCTTTCCAAAACCGTTATATACTCTCTTTTCATACACACCGCTATCGTATGTATAGCTGTAATCTGTATATTCGTAATCCATATCAGTTGCTGCAGTAAGCACACCGCCGTTTGCCGCAGTTGCCGCGATAGAACGTGCATCCATAAGTGCAACACCGCTAATCTGGCCGTCGGAGGGCTTAGAGCCTTCACGATTGGGGAAGTTACGTGTTGTATGACGGATGGAAAGTGCGCTGTTGGCAGGAACATCACCTGCACCAAAACAGGGACCGCAGAAGCAGGGCTTAAATATCGCGCCTGACATCAGGAGCTTACTCTGTACACCGTTATTGATAAGTGCCAGATTTATCGGCACACTTGAGGGATATACACTAAGGTTGAAATATCCGTTTCCGCAGCTCTTACCGTCAAGAATGGAAGCCGCCTCACAGATGCTTTCAAACATGCCACCGCTGCATCCGGCAATTACACCCTGATCAATCATAACTTTTCCATTCTGTATTTTCTCTGTTAATGA
>SVJI01000049.1 GCA_015069065.1 Oscillospiraceae bacterium
AAAAGCTCCCATCCACAAAGGGACGAGAGTTCTCGCGGTACCACCCTTATTCAAAGCAACATATGCTTTGCACTCAAAAGCTTTAACGCAGCCATACGTTCTGCTTAACGCACGAAGTGCTTTTCGCAGAAGGCTCCTGCGCTGAAATTCAGCCATGCACACCACAGGAAGGCTTTCAGCCCACGACCCTCCCTCTCTCAGAGGTGTTTGCAAGTCCTACTTACACGCATTCATCACCATACTAGAGTATAATAACACAACTTTTGTATCTTTGTCAACAAAAATAATACAGGAATGAACTTTCGCGGAAAATATTTTTTATTTTTTTGAAAAAAGATGTTGACAACCAAAACCTCATCTGCTATAATAATCTACGTTGTCACGGTGTGGCACATGCGATATGCGAGAGTGGCGGAATCGGCAGACGCGCACGTTTAAGGTGCGTGTGGGAGACCATACGGGTTCAAGTCCCGTCTCTCGCACCATAAGAAAAAGACATCCTTTTGGATGTCTTTTTTAGTTATATTTGCCTGCGACAAGTTGTATTGCTCCGCAGTTTTATTTAGCTTACGCTAAGTGTTATTGTGCCTGGCACAGTTTAATTATAAAAAGTAACGGCTCATTCCGTCTGGAATGAGCCGCAATTTTTTAACTTTTTATTCAGCCACAGGTGTTACAACAATTGTCTTTGCGATAAATGCTCCGTTGCTGTATGCTCCGGTTGCAATGATGTAATCACCCTTCTTAATATTCTTGAACGTAATTTCTTTACCTGTTTCACCGTTAATAATTTTTGCTCCGATTGTTGAGCCTGTCTTGCTTGCGAAAATCTGTTCGCTTACTGCATTGCTTCCAATCATGTTGATATATCCATATGCTGTGCTGATACTGTCAACTGTGCCGCTCTTTGTTGTGGTGCTTGATGCAGCTGTCTGCTCAATCTTGGTTGCGGTTGAACCTGAAAGTGTAAGTGTAACCACATTACCAAGTCTGAGGTCATATATAGTAGCTTCTGTACCTGCTACAATATACTGTGCATTCATATCTATCGCATACTCAGTCTCAACGCCGTTTGCAGAAATTGTAACGCTTGACTGCGCTGCTATCTTTATAGCAGTTACACTGCCTGTCGCACTGCCCTTTGTGCTGGTAGCTATAATCTTTGTAACATCACCGCGCTTAACAGTAAGAACAACCTTGTCACCGACAAGAATATCGCGAAGAGAAGCTTTATTACCATCACGGCGGATTGTAACCTCGTCTGAAACAGTGTACTCAGAAACTGTTTCTTTCTCGGAAATCTCCTCTACAGTTAATACTGAGATAGTAATGGGGCTGTTAAGGTTTATAGCCTTAAGTGTACCCTGTACAGTTGCCTCTGCTGTTAAACGGTCAATAGAAACAATCTGTGTACCGAGAAGCTTGATAACAACATAATCGCCAACCTTAAGGGACTTCATACTGTCTGCTACGCCGTCTGTAGTTACATCAAACTGTGATTCACCGTAATATGATACTACCTCGCCGGTTTCATCAAGTTTAACAGAAACTCTGGCATAATTATCTTTTGCAACAACACCCTCAATGCTACCCTTTACGGTTTTGTTGGATTCGGGACTGATAACCTCTACAGAGTATATACCCTTGCCATGTCTTACAACAACAATGCCGCTGTTTTCCAGAACATCTTCAAGCTTACCCGCAACGCCGTCAATAACAATTTTTGCATCGTTAGGGATGATGTAACTCTTATCGTCACCGTCTGCATTTTCAAACTCGATAACACTGCTTTCTGTATCGATATCAAATACAGTTCCTGCCTCTACGCTCATTTCAAGGTTTGTCATGATTCTGTACAGAAGCACACATACCTGTGCACGGCTGAGAGGTGCCTCGGCATCAAAAACAACAGTTCCGTCATCCTTTGCCACGCCGTTCATAAAGCCGTTTTCAACAACGTATGCGATATAACCGGCAACAGAATCATCAATATCATCAGCATCGGCAAAATCAAGCTCGGATGAATCTACATCTAAAATTTTTGCATCCATAAGGTTTGCCAGCAGCTTCGCCGCATCTGCGCGGGGAAATTCATCGGCATACTGTCCGTCCTCAAGGTATGCTGCAATCTCGTCATCAGCAAAGATTCCCTTATACAGGAGGAATGCAATTTCCTTCTTATAGGAATTATATGCTTCAATATCAATTTCCTCCAGCATATACTGATACTTATCATATGCAAACTCTACTATAGCGGAATAATTCTCGTTGGAATAACCTGCAACACGCGCAAAAAGAAGCAGCGCCTCGATTTTATTTATAGCCTTATCAGGCTTGAATGTACCGTCTGTATATCCCTTGATAATACCAAGGTCGGTCATTTCTTCAATCTGCTCTGCAGCCCAATCGTGATCGGGAGAAAGAACATCCGGAAATGCGCTTGCTGCAAATGCAGATGTTGCCATGCAGGAAATAATCAAACTAAGTGCAATAATAACTGACAGAAATCTGTTTTTCATTTCTATCGTCCCCCTTCCTATACTTGATTACATAATAACATACTTTACATCAAAGTGCAATACAAAAATACAAAAAAATGTATAAATCCCATCATTTTTTCGTGGAAAAAGCACTATATTTTGTATATGGAGGGTTTATGTTACGTGTGCTTTAATTTTGCATATTTTAATTGAATTGGCGCGCGTTTTATGATATAATAATCAGCAGTACCATTTTGAAAGGATATGAACTTTTATGTTATGTACACGATGCAACAAAAACGTTGCTGTTATATTTGTAACCCGCATGGAGGGCGGAAAAACCGTTAATGAGGGGTTGTGCATGCCCTGCGCCAGAGAGCTTGGCATAAACACCATGCAGCAAATGGCAGGCGGACTTGACCTTGGTGATATGGAAAATCTCGAGTCCCAGATGATGGAGATGATAGAGAGTGAGGACGGTGGTGCCGACTCAGGTGCAAATCCCTTTGCGAGCTTTATTTCAAACATATTCGGAGGATTTGACGGCAAAATGCAACCAGAGGAAAGCCACGCATCCGAAGCATCTGCCAAGGATAAGAAGCATAAGGAGAAGAAGAAAAAGCTTCTTGATACCTACGGTACGAATTTGACACAAAAGGCGCGTAACGGACAGGTTGATATGGTTGTAGGGCGTGAGAGGGAAATTGAGCGTTTGGTTCAGATTCTTAACAGGCGGACAAAAAATAACCCCGCTCTGCTTGGTGAGCCCGGCGTAGGAAAAACAGCCATAGCCGAGGGCTTCGCAGAAAGAATAGTTTCAGGCAACGTTCCCGAAAAGCTCCTTGACAAAGAAGTTTACCTGCTGGATTTTACAGCGATTGTTGCCGGCACTCAATACCGCGGGCAGTTTGAAGCACGTCTTAAGGGAATTATCGAAGAAACAAAAAAGCTCGGCAACATAATACTGGTTATAGACGAGCTTCATAACATCGTCGGTGCAGGAGATGCCGAGGGCGCCATGAGTGCGGCAAACATCCTTAAGCCGGCACTGGCAAGGGGTGAAATTCAGGTAATAGGTGCCACAACCCTTACCGAATACAGAAAATTCATTGAAAAAGACTCTGCCCTTGAAAGAAGGTTCCAGAGTGTTCTCGTTGAAGAACCCTCCCCCGAAGAAACTGTAGAGGTTTTGAGAGGAATAAAAGGCTATTACGAAAACTATCACAAGGTTAAAATCTCCGACGAGGTAATAAATACAGCGGTTTCATTGTCACGCAGATATATAACAGACCGTTATCTCCCTGACAAAGCAATCGACCTTATTGACGAGGCAGGAAGCCGCGCCAATTTGAAAAATGCAATTCTCACCCAGCTTGCCAGAGCAGAGAGGGAGCTTTCTGCCTTGAAAGAAAAGATGGATGAGGAGCCACCTGTACAGGAAGGCAGTGAGGAAGAGCAGAATTACGAAAAGCTTGCCGAATATAAAACCCGCGAGTGTACGCTTAACGATGAAATAGCAAACCTTAATGCTCAGCTCGCCGAAGTGAGTCTGACTCCCGAGGATATTGCCTACGTTGTTGAATCGTGGACAAAAATCCCTGTTCAGAAAATAACGCAGGCAGAGACAGAGCGTCTTTTAAGTCTGGAGGAAAGGCTCCATAAACGCATAATTGGACAAAACGATGCTGTGAGTGCTGTCAGCCGTGCAATAAGGCGCAACCGCGCTGCACTTTCAAAAAAGCTGCGCCCCGCGAGCTTCATTTTCGTAGGGCCTACAGGTGTTGGAAAAACAGAGCTTGTAAAGCAATTGGCGATAGAACTTTTCGACAGCGAGGATGCCCTTATCAGGGTTGATATGACAGAATTTATGGAAAAGCATTCAGTTTCCAAGCTTATCGGCTCGCCTCCCGGATATGTGGGCTATGACGATGCAGGTCAGCTGACCGAAAAAGTGAGAAGAAAGCCCTACAGTGTAGTTCTTTTTGATGAAATAGAAAAAGCGCATCCCGATGTCCTGAACATTATGCTGCAGATACTTGACGACGGAAGAATAACTGACAGCCACGGAAAGGTTATAAGCTTTGAAAATACAGTAATAGTCATGACAAGCAATGCCGGAAGCGACTGGAAAGGCAGCGGCATAGGCTTTGCCGAAAGCATATCCAAGCAGAACAAGGATAAGGTACACCGTGCATTAAAGGCTGTTTTCAGGCCCGAGTTTCTTAACAGAGTTGACGAAATTGTAGTTTTTGACGAGCTTGGCAGTGAAGAAATGACACAAATTCTCGAAATAATGCTTGGCGAACTGGAAGAATGTCTTACAAACAAGGGAATTACTCTTTCTGTATCGGCAGAGGTTAAAAAATCACTTGTAAATGATGCTCTGGCAGAGCATTTGGGAGCAAGACCGCTGCGCCGCCTTATCGGACGCAGAATCGAAGATAAGCTCTCGGATATTATTATCAGTGGTTCATACAAAGACACTGTTACCATAACAGAGAAAGACGGCGTGATTTGCTGTGAATAAAAGTATATTACTCCTTTATACAACACCATCTCAAAAAAAGGAGCTGGAAGAATGTGTAGCTGTTTTTAAAGCCATTCTTCGCAAATACAGAAAGTCTGCAGTATTTTCATATATGCAGCTTGACCTATCCCCTGCCTCATATCCGGCTTTAAAAGAATTGCTCAACAGTAAATTTGAACAAACCGATGCGGTTATCTGGCATACCAACAATAAAACCTACGCACAGGAAAAAGCCTTTGCCGAAGATTCTCTGGGGCTTTATGCCACCGAGCATTTTACCGCAGGGCAGTGCATTGTATGTGCAGCAGGTCAGAAAAGTGCCGTTTTTAATGATAATAAGCTGCGTGAAACCATAACCTATGATGCCAAAGGAATTAAATCCGCCGTTTCACTGGCAGTAAAGGAAGCCTCCTGCCGCAAGCACACACTGGTGTTGTGTACTGATACACATAGTCTTGCAGGCAGTATCCTTTTCCGTGAATTTGAGCATTCATTAGGAAATGAAAAGCATATAGCCGCACAACATATATCGCTGAATGAACTGATATGGCAGAGTATTCGCCGTGTTCCTGACTGTGACGTTATTCTGACAACAGAAAATGCCGCAGAGCTTATTGCCATGCATTTGTGTGCTGCCATGCAAATTCCTACAGGATATGTAATGTGGCATACAGATAAGCTATGCATTTACCGCAGGGAAATCTTTCCCTACGAGCATCTTAAGTGTACGGTAGCATCATCTCTGCTTTGGCTTTTTCGGCTATACTGGAAAACGAGTTTTCAAGCAAAGGCGCCGCATCATGGCTAAGGCGCAGCATCTCTCTGGCACTTGAGGAAAATTACGGAATCGATACTGCGAGCTTTGCAAACGAAGTTATACGCCATATAGACAAACCCATAAGAAAAAGACAGGTGAAGTAAAATGATAGCAAAGATAAAGGACTTTGTCCCCATGCACACCTTTGACTGCGGCCAATGCTTCCGTTGGGAAAAGCAGCCCGACGGTTCATATATCGGCGTGGCAAATTCTCAGGTTGTCAGGATATCTGCAGAGGGTGACACAGTAACCATAGACGGCTGCAGCCACGATGATTATGAGAGCTTCTGGAAGCGTTATCTTGATGCAGACAGGGACTACTCTCTTATAAAAAATGAACTTACTGTTAATGAAACGATGAAAAACGCCATAGAGTTTGGCAATGGAATACGGATTCTTCGTCAGGACTTTTTTGAGGCTCTCATTTCGTTCATTATATCACAACGAAGCTCCATTCCCAAAATTAAAAGCTGTGTGGAAAAATTATGCCGTCACTGCGGCGAGGAAATATTATTTGAGGGGAAGACATACTATTCCTTCCCTACTGCACAAAGAATTGCCGCCCTTAGCGAGGAGGATATCCGCACTCTTGGAGTCGGATACCGTGCCCCTTATATACTGAGGGCAGCGCAGGCAGTTTCAGAGGGAGATATAGATACAGACTTCCTTGAAAAAGCGGACACTTCTGCCGCGCGTGAAAAGCTGCTCTCTCTCCACGGTGTGGGAGACAAGGTTTGCGACTGCGTATTGCTTTTCTCTTTGGGAAAATATGACCTCTTTCCCTCCGACGTATGGATAAAGAGGGTTATGGCAGAGGAATTTGAAACCAATGATGCAAAAACATCGGGAGAAAGCCTGTTTAAAAATTACAGTGGTTTTGCCCAGCAATACCTGTTTTATTGGAGGAAATATAATAATGCTTAAAAATTTTTACGCTGACGCTTATTTCAATAATATTACTGATATTTCTCCCGATTATCTTAAAAGTAAAGGGATTAAGGGTATCATTCTTGACATTGACAACACCCTTATCGGGCATAATGTACCGATGCCCGACGAAAAAATACTTACCCACTTAAGATACCTTGAAAGCGAGGGCTTGAAGCTCTGCGTTGTATCCAACAACAAATATGAAAGAGTTAAAAGCTTCTCCGAGAAAATCGGTGTGACATATTTTGTACACGATGCATTAAAGCCCCGCGCGCGCGGGTATAATCTGGCATCACAGGAAATGGGGCTTTCGATGGAAAGCATTGCAGCAGTGGGAGACCAGATTTTTACAGATGTATGGGGGGCACGGCGTGCAGGGTGCTTTGCCATACTTACAAAACCGCTGCATAAGGGCGGAGAGGGTTTTCTCATTGCAATAAAAAGGATTTTGGAAAAGCCTTTTATAGACAAAGAAAGGACTTGATTTCATGAAAAAGCTGTTAATATGCCTTGGCATACTCATTTTGATTTTTGCATCGGCAATATCCGTTTGCGCTACAGATGTCATTGTAGATGGGGTAAAGGTTGCATTTAATGACAGTATGGGATACCCCTTTATTGAAAACGGCCGCACACTGGTTCCGCTGCGTGCTTCCATGGAGGCTATCGGTGCCCAGGTAAGGTGGGATAGCGAAGAGCGGTGTGCTATCGTGAAAAAAGGTGCTGCAACTGTAGTGTGCTACATAGATGAAGCATGCATATACCGAAACGGCACTAAAATACCCAACGATGCTGCCGCGCAGATAAAGGATTCCCGTACATATCTCCCCATAAGGGCAGTTGCAGAGGCTCTGGATGCTACAGTAGGCTGGAACGGAAATGTTATCATTACAACAGGCCGTGCGGGAAATCTTGTTTATTCTATAGAAAACAGCGGCGTACACGTTTCAAATCTGTGGGAATGCTGGGAAAACGCCCTTGACGCAAAAAATTCCGGAAATTACACCGATGCTATTGAGCGCATCAAGGAACTGGCACCTGACTTTATTGCCGCAAATGACGGAAACAGCCGCGCAATGCTTTTTAAGCATCTGGGAGAATGCTACAGTGCATTAGGTATGAATGAAGAGGCATCAGTCTGCTTCTTAAGGGAGGCAGATTATTGGACATCCGTTTCAAAAAGAGAGGAAACAATCGATGCAACAAGACGAAGCACACTGATAAATTCCTCTGTACAGATGTATGCCAAAACCTATAATAACGAATACAAGCCGCGTAAGAGCTTTGGTGAAAAGTACGAGCCTGCAAACGGCATATATCTGGGTGCATATGCAGAGGGAGACCGTGCAGTACACGACCCATCCTCTATGGCGAAATTTTATATGAATGAATTTCCCAATCTGGTTGGAAAGGACATGGCAAGCTACCTTTTATATATGCCTAGCACAACACCGTTGTCAAATTATCAGAGCCATATAGATGTGGCTAAGCAGAAGAATAAGATTATTCAGCTGGCACTGGAGCCTGTGAACTTTTTCTCGATACAAGAAAATGACCCCACATATATAAAGCTGGCTCAGGATATGGAAGCAAGCGGTGCTAAATTCCTCCTCAGATTTGCCAGTGAGATGAACGATACCTCGTGTCCGTGGTACACTAAGGACTCTCAGCTTTACATAAGCAAATTCCGTATTGTGGCAGATATTTTCCATAAACATGCACCGTCTGTACCTGTGGTATGGTCACCCAATTTTTACCCTGCTGATAATATCGACGACTATTACCCCGGCGATGCGTATGTAGATTATGTAGGAGTCTCCTCCTATATGAACCATCAGCCTGAAACAGACCCCTTGGGGCAAAATATAGACAGAAACCGTTGGAGCGAGCAGCTTGACACCATCTGCAGTCTGTACGCTCATAAAAAGCCCATTATCGTGTCAGAGGGCGGAGCGTCCTACATGGATTACAATACATGGGCTGATATCACGGAGTTTTCCTCTAATCAGTTATACGACTTTTTTACATATCTGCCGATTAAATATCCGCAGGTAAAGGCAGTGTATATCTTTGACAATGACCGCGAACGCTACAAATTTTCTTTGTCAAACAGTCAGCAGTATCTTAACGCCTACAAAAACGGCATATCAAGCGAGCTTTATCTGACAAGCATTAACGAAAACGCAAATCTTCCGCAGTATTACGAGCTGGGAACAAACGTGGAAGTCGAGGCTAAGCAGACAGAAATCTGTTCATTCATCAAAACACCGGCTAACGACATAAGC
>SVJI01000050.1 GCA_015069065.1 Oscillospiraceae bacterium
TGCTCGTTAAGTGCTTCCTGTGCCTTGAGCATTTCTTCCTGCATTTTCTGAGCCTGCTTTATCATATTATTCATATTACCCATGCCGCCCATACCCATATTACGTGGGAAACCGCCTCTTGCCATATTAAAACATCCTTTCTGCTATTGCTTATTTATTCTATATTTGTTATCGGGAGATTTATTATATCCTCCAGTGGGTCATGCTCTTCCTTGATGCTTTTGAATGAATCAAAGTCGCTTTCGAGGCGTGTAACAGCATTTGCATCCAGTCCTGTATGCGCCTTGACAGCCGCATTTATACTGTCAATACCATCTGCCACCATGTCCTGCATCGCCCGACCGCCATCATCGGGGAAAGTAAGAGCGAGCTTTCCGTTCTCTTCCCGCAGCTGTACGTTTTCAAGTGCGGTAAAGAGGACAAGACTTGCTGACAGGTCATTCATAACCTCAGGCCACGCACTTTGAATCTTGCTTAAAAACTCACTGGGTGGAAGCTGTGGTTTTGGCTCGGGAGACGACTCCTTTTCCGCCTGCGGTGCAGGCTTTGCACTTGGTGAGGGTTTCTTAACAGGGGAAACTGTTACGCCACTTTCTATTTTCCTCTCAAGCTCGGCAATTCTTGAGGAAAGTGCCTCATATGAGCCGTCACTGCTTTTTGTACACAGTTTTATAAGTGCCGCTTCAAAAACGACACGCGGATTTGTCATAAAACGCGCCGTTGAAACTGCTTCGGAAAGGGATTTTATCGCATATAAAAGCTTTTCAGTGGAGTAAGCGGAGGCACTTTCTTCCAAAAGAGCATACTCGTCCTCATCAAAATCACTTTTACATTTTCCTGAAACGGAAATAATAAGCATATCGCGCATTGCACGGATAAGTGTTTCGATAAACGGAGAAAGATTTTTACCGCGACTGCAGACATCGTCAATGCAGCTTACAACTCCTGCCGCGTCACAGCCTCCGATATGCCGGCACAGCTCCAGTACTGCATCATTTTCCGCCCTGCCCAGAAAATCTGAAACAAAAGCGGTGTCAACCTCTTTCCCTGCAGCAATACACGGGTCCAGACAACTGAGCGCGTCACGCAGTGAGCCGTCGGCATGAAGTGCTATCATGCGCAAAGCCTTTTCCTCTGCCATAATGCCCTCTGCATTGCAGATGTAGTCAAGTCGGTTGTATATATCATCGGGAGTTATTCTCTTGAAATCAAAGCGTTGGCAGCGGGAGGATATGGTTTCAAGCACCTTGTTCGCTTCCGTCGTGGCGAGGACAAATTTAACGTGTGCAGGAGGCTCCTCCAAAAGCTTGAGCAGCGCATTGAAGGCATCCTTGCTGAGGGCATGTACCTCGTCGATTATATAAACCTTATGCTTTGTTACGGCGGCGGTATAGCTAGCTTCCTCGCGCAATGAACGAATGTTATCGACACCACTGTTGCTCGCGGCATCAATCTCGATAATGTCCATGATGCTGCCGTTTTCTATTCCCTGACAGGTGGCGCATTTATTACACGGATTTCCGTCTACAGGACTTTCACAGTTAACCGCTTTGCTAAGGATTCTGGCAGTAGAGGTTTTGCCGGTTCCGCGGCTGCCGCAGAATAGGAATGCATGACCGCAGACATTATTTTTTATTTCGTTTTTAATTGTTTGTGTAACGTGCTGCTGCCCTACAACATCGTCAAAGGTTTTCGGACGCCACTTTCTGTAAAGTGCCTGATGCTCCATGCATATCCCTCCTTTTATATCTAAATAAAGGGATAAAAACAAAGTTGTTTTATCCCAATTTCTGATTCTGATTTGTGTATTATACTGTACACCCCGAAATCGACGTTATCCATTACGCGGAAATCATTCAGTTAGCTCGGGTCAGGCACCCTCGCGGCACATACCGGAGACCGCTTATTGCTGCTCGGTTCCCCGCCTGACAAGGTTCACGGGCCGATATTGCGCAAGACCCAACCGTCAACACCACTTGAATGCTCCAGCCGTACTGAAAAAACGCCTCAATCGGGGACATCACCTCCGCTATAGCGGATTGCGGATACAGGGCACCGCTATCTCCCCGGCCGGTACAGCTTTATAATTATATCACGGATGAGAAGTTTTATCAATACTTTTTTATTAAATTTCGCCAGGGTATAATTGTAAACGCAAAAAAATACTTTACTAACAAGCGGTTTTGTGATACAATACTATAAATAATTATGCGTATTTATAATTACAAGCTATTAAGGAGTGATATTATGGCAGCAGAACAGACCACATTTACCTACAGGGGAAAGCCCATGGTTCGCCGCGGTGATACCATCTATTATGGAGACCTCAGTGAAAAATATATTATTATTTTTACTATTAAATCAAAGAAAAAGGTGGGCGACCTTGAGGTTGCAGATAATGTGACAATTGACCTGTGTACGAACAAGGGTGCAGGTAAGGAAAAGGTGATTAAGAAGGCGAGCCGCGAGAGCCTGTTTGAGGCAATAGATATCGCAGAGTTCTGGCTTCAGGATGCCATTGAAAACGGTTAAAGGCTGACAATGTCAGCCTTTGCAAGGAACCAAAATCGAGGTACACGCCCCTGTTCTTCAAAACAGGGGCGGTGTCTTTAGTCAGTGAGTTGTTGGGAGTCAATAGCTCCGCTAAAAAAATGGGAGATGTTATAAAATGTTGAAAGAAAACAATTATTCCATGCTTGCCGATTTTTATGAATTCACCATGGCAAACGGTTATTTCCTGAACAATACAGGGGAGAAGATTTGTTACTTCGACCTTTATTTCAGGTCAGTGCCTGATGACGGTGGATTTGCCATCATGGCAGGTACTGAGCAGGTGGTGGAGTACCTTAGAAATCTGCGGTTTGACGAGGAGGATATAGCGTATTTGCGCAGTAAGAAGCTTTTTGATGAAAAATTCCTCGATTATCTGAAAAACTTCGAGTTCTCATGCGACGTATGGGCTATGCCCGAGGGAACGCCTGTATTTCCCAACGAGCCGCTTGTTATTGTGCGTGGCCCTGCAATTCAGGCGCAGCTCGTAGAAACGATGCTGTTGCTTCTGGTAAATCACCAGACACTCATCGCGACAAAGACAAATAGAATTGTCCGTGCAGCAGGGGGAAGAGCGGTTATGGAATTTGGCTCCCGCCGTGCCCACGGTGCAAGCAGTGCTATCTTAGGTGCGAGGGCGGCATACATTGCAGGCTGTGTGGGAACGGCAAATACCCTTAGTGATGAAATGTACGGCATACCTGCATTGGGTACAATGGCGCATAGCTGGGTGCAGATGTTCCCCAGTGAGTATGATGCATTTAAGGCGTATGCCGAGGCTTATCCTGACAGCTGCACACTTCTTATAGATACTTATAACGTTTTAAAAAGCGGTCTGCCAAATGCAATCCGCGTGTTCAAGGAATGTATTCTCCCGAAAGGATTTAGACCCAAGGGCGTGCGTATTGACAGCGGTGACATAACATACCTGACTAAAAAAATCCGTAAGGAGCTTGATAAAGAGGGCTTTGAGGATTGCGGTATCGTGGTATCAAACTCTCTTGATGAATATATTATCCGTGATACCCTTTCCCATGGGGCACAGATAAATTCTTTTGGTGTGGGAGAAAGACTTATTACGGCGAGAAGCTGGCCTGTGTTCGGCGGTGTGTACAAGCTTGTAGGTGTTGAGGAAAAAGGGGAAATAATACCGAAAATTAAAATCAGCGAAAATGCTGCAAAGATTACCACTCCCGACTTCAAGCAGGTATATCGTCTGTACGACAAGGACAGCGGAAAGGCGATTGCCGATGTGATGACGCTTCATGACGAAGAAATTGACGATACTCAGCCCTATGAGATTTTTGACCCGATTCATACATGGAAGCGCAAAACAGTTACTAATTTTAAAGCCAGAAAGCTCCTTGTAAAGGTGTTTGAAAACGGAAAGCAGATTGCAGAGCTGCCGCAGCTTTCAGAGATTCGCGACTATTGTAAAGAGCAGGTTGAAACAATCTGGGATGAGGTTAAGAGGTTTGAAAACCCGCACACATATTATGTGGACTTATCACCCAAACTGTGGAGGGTGAAACATTCACTGCTTGAACAATATTCAAAATAAACTGCTAGGGCATAGGCACAAGCCTATGCCCTTAGCTGAAATGAGACGGTTTTTATGATGATTGATAAATTCGATGCCGCTATATTTGATATGGATGGCACAATCATGGATTCATTGGGAATATGGGAAAAAATTGACTATGAATTTCTGGAGAAAAAGCGTGGAATAAAGGTTCCTGAGGACTATGTTCATGCGATTGCCGCCATGAGCTTTACTGAAATTGCAAATTACACAAAGGCGCGCTTTAATCTGAGCGATACACCCGAGGAGCTTATGCAGGAATGGACAGATATGGCGATACATGAGTATTCGCACAACGTTCTGCTTAAGCCCTATGTACGCGAATATATGTCATATCTGAAACAGCATGGGAAGAAAATTGCTTTGTGTACCAGTTCACCGGAATATTTCTTCAAACCGGCACTGCGCAGTAACGGCATATATGACTGGTTTGACGCTTTTGCAAACACCTGTGAGGCTGGCGTGGGAAAAAACCACCCCGATGTGTTTGAACTGGCGGCAAAAAAGGTTGGAGTAAGCGCCGACAGATGCATGGCGTTTGAGGATGTAATAACCGCGGCATTATCGGCAAAGGCAGCAGGGATGCTTGTCTGCGGAGTATATGATAAGCGAAGCAGCAAGTACACCTCGCAACTTAAAGAGGTGTGCGATATGTATATAAACGGATTTGATGAATTACTGGAGGAAAAGTGATGTATAATCTTACTGACCCGAAAATAATAAAATATTTATGCTCAAAGTACGGCTTTACCTTTGCAAAGAGCATGGGACAAAATTTTATTACTGATGAATCCGTCCCGCTGATTATGGCGCAGGAGGCAACAGAAAATGCAGAGGGCGTTATAGAGATAGGCCCGGGGTTTGGTGTTTTGACCGCGGCGCTTGCAAATTCAGCAAAAAAGGTTGTTTCTATAGAACTTGACCGGCGTCTGGAAAAGGTACTGGAAGAAACATTGGCAGGGTTTTCAAATGTATCTTTTATATGGGATGACTGTATGAAGGTTAATCTGACTGAGCTTACGCAAAATGAGTTTGAGGGGATGAATGTCAGCGTTGCCGCAAATCTTCCGTACTATATAACAACTCCGATTATAATGAATCTTCTGGAGAGCAGACTCGGGTTTAAAAAAATTGTGGTCATGATTCAGAAGGAGGTTGCAGAGAGGTTATGTGCAGCCCCCGGAGGAAAGGAATACGGTGCCATAAGCATTGCAGCTCAGTACTACTGCACCCCCAAAATTATAAAATACGTGCCCGCAGGGGCGTTTATTCCCGCACCGAAAGTTGACAGTAGCGTTGTTAGTATGGAGATTCTGGACAAACCCTCGGTTTCACCTATAAACGAAAAGAAATTTTTTGCCCTTATTAAGGCGGCATTTTCGCAAAGACGAAAAACACTTGTAAACGCGCTTTCCTCAAGCGGTGCATTTGGCTCTAAGGAACAGATTATCTCGGCAGTAGAGTCGCTGGGACTTAATCCGAGCATTCGGGGTGAGGCATTATCGATACAGGAATTTTGCAATTTGAGCGATTATTTTTCGCAGATGTAAACAAGGTGTAAAAAATTAAAAAAATAGTAGACAAAAGGAAAAATATAGGATATAATGATATACAGGAAAAATTGTTCTTTTGAAAGGAGAATCGTTATGACTGATAACAAAAAAGTACTTAGCTGGCTTGATGAAATGATAGAACTCTGCAAGCCTGAGAGTGTAGTTTGGATTGACGGCTCACAGGAGCAGCTTGAGGCTCTTCGTGAGGAAGCTGTTGCAACAGGGGAGATGATAAAGCTCAATCAGGAAAAGCTTCCCGGATGCTATTATCACAGAACAGCTGTGAATGACGTTGCGCGTGTTGAGGACAGAACATTCATCTGTACCCCCACCCGTGAGGAGGCAGGTCCTGTAAACAACTGGATGGAGCCCTCTGAAATGTATGCAAAGCTTAATGCTCTTTACAAGGATTCCATGGTTGGAAGAACTATGTATGTTATTCCTTATTCAATGGGTCCTGTAGGCTCACCTTTCTCAAAAATCGGTATCGAGCTTACAGACAGTATCTATGTTGTACTTAACATGGATATCATGACAAGAGTGGGTAAGGCTGTTATAGATGCATTGGGAACAGACGGCGATTTCGTTAAGTGTCTCCATGCAAAGAAAGATGTTAACCCCGATGACAGATATATTGTACACTTCCCCCAGGATAACACTATCATGTCTGTAAACTCAGCTTACGGCGGTAATGTTCTTCTCGGTAAGAAGTGCTTCGCACTCAGAATAGCTTCATATCAGGGTATGAAGGAAGGCTGGATGGCTGAGCATATGCTCATTCTCGGACTTGAGAATCCTCAGGGCGAGGTTAAGTACATCTGTGCAGCGTTCCCCTCTGCGTGCGGTAAGACAAATCTGGCTATGCTTATTCCTCCGGAATATCTCAAGGAAAAGGGATATAAGGTTTGGACAATCGGTGACGATATTGCATGGCTCAGAATAGGCGAGGACGGCAGACTTTATGCTATTAACCCCGAGGCAGGCTTCTTCGGCGTTGCTCCCGGAACAAGTGAAAAGACTAACTTCAACGCTCTCGCAGCTACAAAGAAGAACACTATCTTCACAAACGTTGCTATCAATAACGACGATATGACAGTTTGGTGGGAAGGACTTGACAAGAATCCTCCTGAAAACTGCACAGAATGGACAGGAAAGGTTGTTAACGGCAAGACATACGAGGGTAACCTTGCAAACCCCAACTCCAGATTTACTGCACCTGCTGTAAACTGCCCCTGCATTTCTAAAGAGTTCGAGAATCCTCAGGGTGTTCCGATCAGTGCTATCGTATTCGGAGGCAGACGTGCAAAGACTGCTCCCCTCGTATATCAGGCAAGAGACTGGAATCACGGTGTATTCGTAGGTGCTACTATGGCATCTGAAACAACTGCTGCAGCTACAGGAGCGGTTGGTGTTGTTCGTCGTGACCCCATGGCTATGAAGCCTTTCGTAGGTTACAACATGGCTGACTACTTTGCACACTGGATTGAAATGGGTGCGAAGATGGATGCTGATAAGGCTCCTAAGATTTTCCACGTTAACTGGTTCAGAAAGGACGACGAGGGTAACTTCATGTGGCCCGGATTTGGTGACAATATGCGCGTTCTTAACTGGATTGTTGACCGTTGCGACGGTAAGGTTGATGCAGTTGAAAGTGAAATCGGTTATCTTCCCGAAATCGGTGACATCGATACAACGAACCTCGACATTTCAGAAGAGCAGCTTAAAGAGCTTCTCAGTGTTGACAAGGCTGTATGGATGGAAGATGTTGAAAATCAGGAGGAATACTTCGCTCAGTTTGGCGACAGACTTCCTGCAGAAATTAAGTCACAGCTTGAGACACTGAAGAACAACCTTAAATAAAGGGCTGTGATAAAATGCACAGACCGCATAAAGCAAAAGTCAGTACAGAGATTATTAAGAAATCTAATGTATGAAATAGTATAAAATCAAGGTAAAAATTCGTTACTCAACGAATTTTTAGATAAAATTGCTTTATGCTACGAACAAACTTCACCTCTCGGCGTACCATCGTACGCCTTCGGGTAACCCAAGCTGCGCTTGGCTCAGTTTGTTCGTTCTGCACTATTTTCTCTTCGCCCATAAGGGGGGTGTGGCAAAATTATAATATTTTGTCACACCCCCTAGTAAATAATTTGCTTGAAATTAAACCACAGGAAAGGGGAAACAACATGAAAAAGGTAAAATGGGGAGTAATTGGCTGCGGAGGAATTGCAGACAGAAGAACAATTCCCGGAATGATGCTGGCAGATAATGCCGAGCTGATTGCAGTAATGGATGCGAATTTAGAGGCTGCTTCAAGAGTAAAGGATAAGTACGGTGCAAAGTATGCATTTGATAAAATGGAGGAGCTTTTGGCTCTGAACGAAATCGAGGCTGTCTATATTGCATCACCCGTTTTTTGTCATATGGAGCAGGTTATGGCTGCAGCAAAAGCAAAGAAACATATTTTACTGGAGAAGCCCACAGGACTGGATGTAAAGGAAGCGGAGAAAATTGACGCTATCTGTAAAGAAGAGGGCGTTAAACTTGGCGTAGCATTTATGATGCGTTGCGGTACATATCACCAGAAGCTCAGAGAATTGATACAGGAAGGCACTTTAGGTGAAATCGTTTCTGTCAGGGCACAGTTCACCTGTTGGTTCCCTGAAATGGAAAATAACTGGCGTCAGCAGAAGCGCCTTTCAGGCGGCGGCGCACTGATGGATTTGAGTCTGCATTCAATTGACTTGATTCGCTATGTTACGGGTCTGGAGCCTGTTTGTGTGGCAGGACTCAGCGGAAATCAGATTTTCAAATATGAGGTTGAGGATGCAGGAAGCCTGATGATGCGTCTTTCAAACGGAGCGATTGCATATGTGGATTCCAACTTCAACGTGCCTGACAGTGCATCCATAAGTAAGTTCGAGATATACGGAACAAAGGGCTGTGCTGTTCTGCGCAACACCCTTGCTCAAGTTGACGGTGGTGAGATTGAGATAATCTGTGCAGATGACAGCGTAGCATATGACGCTATGCAGACCAGAGAGGGCGCACAGCATATGAAGCTGGACGTAGAGTTTGGAAATATGTACACAAGAGAGATTGAAGCTTTCGGAAAGGCTGTTATAGAAGATAGCACACCTTTGGTAAGTGGAGAGGATGCAATCCGTTCACAGAAAATTGTTGAAGCAGCATATGAAAGCAGCAAAAAAGGAACATTTATAAATCTGTAAATAACAAAAAGATGCTGTGCAAAATGAAAGTATTTTGCACAGCATCTTTTTGTTTTGTGTCGCAACAGTTTGAGGGTAAAGAGTATCTGTGATTTCGTATCAAA
>SVJI01000051.1 GCA_015069065.1 Oscillospiraceae bacterium
ATCTGCTTTAAAATATCCATTCTTCAATCTTCCTTTCTGAATTTATCTCTGTACACGTCCGCTGCCGTCTCCGCCAACAAGGTTATCAACCTCAGCGCGTGTAACTATGTTCATATCTCCGGGGATAGTGTGCTTAAGAGCAGATGCAGCTACACCAAACTCCAATGCATCCTTAAAGTTTTTACCGTCAAGGAAGCCGCAGATAGTACCACCTGCAAAGCTGTCTCCACCACCAACGCGGTCAACAATGGGAGAAATTCTGTATTCTCTTGAATGATAGAATTCTTTGGTATCTCTTGAATAGATACATGCAGACCAACCGTTATCTGAAGCAGAGTGAGAAACTCTGAGAGAGGATATTACATATTCAAAATTAAATTTTTCAACCATCTGTTCAAAAATGCTCTTATAACCTGCAAGCTCAAGTTCTCCGCTTGTTACATCTGTCTCTCCGGGCTTGAAACCAAGAACTTTTTCTGCATCTTCTTCATTTCCGATACATACATCAACATATTTCATAAGATTTGACATGATACGCTGAGCCTTTTCACTTGACCAGAGCTTCTTTCTGAAGTTAAGGTCACATGAAACTTTAACGCCCTTAGCCTTAGCTGCCTTTAAAGCTATTTCAGTAAGCTCTGCTGCCTGATCTGAAACAGCGGGGGTAATTCCTGTAAAATGGAACCAGTCGCAACCGTCAAAAATCTTATCAAAATCAAAATCCTCGGCAACTGCTGTAGATATTGAAGAATGTGCTCTGTCATACACAACATTGGAAGCACGCATTGAAGCACCTGTTTCAAGGAAATAAATACCCAATCTTTCACCGCCGCGCGCAATATTGTCAGTCTTGACATTCATTTTACGAAGTGCTGCTACCGCACAATCACCGATCGGATTTGCAGGAACCTTTGTCACGAATTCTGCGTCATGTCCGTAGTTTGCCAGAGATACTGCAACATTTGCCTCTCCACCGCCGTAGCAAACATCAAACTCGTCTGCCTGAAGAAATCTCTCATTGTTGGGTGTTGATAAACGAAGCATTATCTCGCCCATTGTAACTATTTTTGCCATTTTAACCTCTCCTTTAAATCATAATATATTTGACATCCAGTCCACTTAGTTATATAATAGCACCATATAGCAGGTTAGTCATCAATTATGTTGTGATAAATGTCAAATATATTATGATTTTAGTTTTTTTAAAGAGGTGAATTTTATGCCGAGTTATGATTACAGCGGAGCTGCACAAACAAACTTACTGACGGTGTTTCGTTCCTCTCTCACCCATAAGAGAGATATTTTCACAGAACATCACCATACTGCCTTTGAGATAACAATGGTATTATCCGGCAGTGGTATATATTCCACCAAAACAGGTGATTTTTCCTTTGAAAAGGATGATATTTTTTTCTTCAGCACAGACGAATTTCATTGGATAAAACATTTAAACTCGAATGCCGAATTTTTGAATATACATTTTGAACCCAGATTCATATGGTCTGAAAATTTTGGATTTTCAAATAAAGAACTCATAAAAATATTTTTCAGCCGTAAAAAGAAACCCCTGAATAAAATTCCCTGTAACGAAAATTCTGCACTAGTTATCAGGAATTTGATATTTAATATTGAAAACGAAATTGCCCTGAAGAAACAAGAATATGAGACCATGCTTAAAGTTCATATTGTAAATATTTTAGTTGAGATAATGCGCTACTGTGAGGGTCAGCTTTCAGAACACGATGTTTCCTACAGTACACAGTCGTTAAAGTATATGGAGGACGCACTTAACTACATAGATGAACATATCGAAAGTGAGCTTACACTGGAAACACTTTCTGATGTCGCGCATATGAGCAAGACATATTTCTGCTGTCAGTTTCGTAAGCTGAACGGAATATCTCCTTGGGAGTATATTACGATCAAGCGTATAGAAAGAGCAATTTTATATATTGAGTCCACGAATTTGACACGTCTTGAAATAGCAACGAAATGCGGGTATAATAACACCGCAAATTTTTATCATGCCTTTAAGCGTGTCACCGGAAAAACTCCGGGAGATTATAAGAAACTTTCAACCGATATTCTGCCTAAGCGTTCCCAGTAGTTTTTTTTCTATGCGTGAAATCTGCACCTGACTTACCCCCATTATTTTAGCTACCTCACTTTGTGTTTTTTCTTTATAATATCTGAGTAATAAAATCTGTCTTTCTTTTGAGGACAGATTTTCTATCGCCTGACGCAGTGTGACTGACATAATCAACTTATCTTCGCCATCATTAGCGTTTCCGTAAACCTTATCAATTAAAAGAATGGGAGTATTCTCTCCGTCGTGAACAGTTCGGTATAATGACTCAGTTGGTTGTGTTGCCTCAAGGGAAAGCATTACTTCACTTACACTGCAATTTATCATTTCCGAAATTTCTGCAACTGTTGCATCACTGCCTTTTTGCAGATATATTTTCTCTGCGGCACTTTTTGCAAGAGCTGCTGTTTCTTTAAGGCTCCTACTCACTTTTATCATTCCATCGTCGCGCAGAAAGCGACGTATTTCCCCTATAATCATAGGAACAGCGTATGTGGAAAACTCAACATTATAACTCGTATCAAATTTATTTACTGCTTTAATCAAACCGATTGCACCCAGCTGAAATAAATCATCTGCCTCTACCCCTCTGCCGGAAAATTTCCGCACTGCACTCCAGATAAGGCCTCTGTTTTGAAGCGTTATATTTTCAAGCGCGGATTTATCACCGGATTGAGCTAATGCAATCAAACGGTAATTCTCTTCTTTCATACCGGCACTTCCTTCAAAATTGCTTTGTCATAATTACGGTAGTTCCATCTCCATGTTCACTTATAATATGTAAAGAATCCATGAAACTCTCCATGACGGTGAACCCCATACCACTTCTGTCGCACTCAGGCTTTGATGTATATAAAGGTTGCCGTGCCTGAGCGATATCTGATATCCCAATTCCTCTGTCATGCACTTTGATGGTAAGCAATCTTTCTTCAATTTCAAACTCAAGTACTACACGCCCATTTCTGTTTTCATATCCGTGTATAATAGAGTTTGTAACAGCTTCTGAAACAGCCGTTTTTACATCCGCCATTTGTTCTATGGTAGGGTCAAGCGGCATAATAAAGCCGGATGCAATAATTCTTGCTAATCCCTCATTTATACCTTTTGCATCAAATTCAGCTTTAAGATAGTTTTTCATTTCATCTCATTCCTTTCGCCTTTGTTTGTATCCTGTAATGCAAAATCTGCTTCATGTACATCTTTATAACATTCTATTACTTTTCCTATACCACTAAGCTCAATCATTCTTTTTATTGTTTGAATTGCGCCGCACAATACCAGTTTTCCGCCTATTGCACGAACGGTTTTGTATCGTCCTACAATCAAACCTATTCCCGAGGAATCCATAAGAGTAACTTCTTTTAGATTTATTATTAAATTTTTCTTTGAAGATGCTCCTATTTCAATGTCAATTCTTCCTTTAAGCTCTGCCGCGGCGTATTGGTCAATTTCTCCGTAAAGATTTACAACAAGAGCATTTTTTGTACTTGTAAATTCTTTTCCCATTCTCAGTATCCTTCCTTTCGTATGTTGCATAAATATTTTAACACATATTTCCATGCATAAAATGAGAACCTTTGTAATATAATATATTCTTTTGACAAAAATAGGGGATGTTTAAAAAGTATGGTCTTTTTAAACATCCCCTATTTTTATAAATGCACTATAATTCGGCTTCCTTTACGTTCCTTTTTTACCTCTATTTGTGTAAAAATATTATCCTTTAATTCATCCACGTGAGAGATAATACCGATCAAACAACCTGCATTATTCATTTTACCAAGTACTGTAAGAGCGTCTGATATAGATGCTGTGTCGAGCGAACCAAAGCCCTCATCAATAAACATAGTTTCAATTTTTATACCTGAGCTTTCTGCCTGAACAACGGTGGATAGCCCGATTGAAAGGCTTAGAGATACTAAAAACTTCTCCCCTCCTGAGAGCGTCGATACACTTCTTCTTTCTCCTGAGAAAGAATCAAAAACTTCAAGCTCAAGTCCACTCTTTCTGCTGGCACCACTTTTTTCCAGAGTTCTTAAAATACGGTATCTTCCACCATGTACACTGGCAAGCAGTCGATTTGCTTCTGTAGTTATGTGTGAAAGCACAACGCCTAATAAATAACGCTGAATACCAACTCCATTATCGCCACGCATTCTTCGTGCAAAAATTAAATTTTTCTTATTCTGCTCATCTTCAATAATAAATTCGGAAAATTTTTTTGTCAAATATTCTTGTGCTTCTTTTGCCTGTTTTATCTCTGACTCAAGTAATACACTTTCTTTATTCACCTCTAAAATCTGCTTTTGTGTTTCTGTAAAATTATTTCTAATTAAATTGATGTCGGGAATTTCAGACTCCTTAACCTCATGACGAATCTGCGTTACCATGGAGCGCAGTTGTGTTAATTCTGAATTATAGTCAGAAATTGCTGATTGCAGCATGTTTAGTTCTGCTTCTTCCATAATATGCTGAAGATAATCACTCTCGTCTTTAAATCCATTTACAATAATCGCATCTGTGAGGGCTATATAGTTTTCCTTTGAGGCATTCAAAGTATTTTCGTAATCTTCCTCACCTATTCTAATTGATGTCTTTATCTCAATAATTAAAGACTCAACCTTTGATGCAGTATGTATTGCCTCTGTAAGTTCTTTATCGTACAGCCTCACGTTTTCTTTTAATCTGATAATTTCCTTATGTAAATAGTCAATATCTTCAAAGCCTGTTTCAAACGTCATGGATAGATTGCTTATCACTGCTTCTTCCCCTGCTATTTCAAGCAATATTTCCTGAAGTTTTGTTTCTTCATCATTCAAAATGTTTTCCTGCTTGGCAAGCTCAGACTTTAACTCATCTCTTATCATAGTCTTCTTCTTAATTTCTGAATCTTTACTTTCAAGTAGCGTTCTGTCAGTATAACTGTCTGTTTTTTCTGCAGGTTTAGGATGCGTCAGACTTCCGCACACGGGACACGGTTTATTCTCTTTAAGTTCAGCTGCAAGAACACTGCTAATTCCACCCATATATTGAGAAAGAAGAACTGAATACTCATCATATAACTGTACTAATTCTTTTTCCGTCGCCATACATTCATCATGTTTTTTTTGAACGGTAAGCCTATATGACATAACATTATTTTCAATTTCTTTACATTTGGTTGTCTTAATTTTTAAGGCTTGTTTTAATGAGGAAATGTGTTCGTAGGTGTTTTCCATACCCTCAAGTTCTTTGATGCGAGCTTTATTCTCTTCGTTTTCCAGAGCTTTTTCTTCAAGTGTGTGAATTAGATTTTTGACCTTTATACTTTCTTTAACTGTGTCATCATACTCTTTCTTTTTTTGTGCAATCACTTCTTTTTTCTTTGCAAGAAGCAATTTGTACTCGCAGTTTTTATCATATATCGGTGTAACCTTAGCTGCGGCTTTTGCTTTATCAGCTCTTTTTGCAGAGACTCTCATCTCTTCCTCAATGCCGGAAAGGGTTCTTATGCGTTCTTCCGCTTTTGATATAGTTTCGTATTTTTCTAATATGGTAGCGGCACTTTCCAGTTCTTCTTTCAATGCTGAATATTTCTCTTCCAGAGACTTTGTTTTTTCAGTATTTTTGCTATAAATATCTTCTTTCTCACAAATTAAAGCATCTAATTCTTCAAGTGTGCTGCAACCGATATTTTCAAGCATTGTCGTTAACTTAAGCTTAAGTGATTCAAGCTGGCGTTTTTTCTCATTTATAATCTCATAATATGAATTCGCAGCGGTCTGCCATTTTTGTGCGTCAAATAAGCTTACAAGGATTTTTTCTTTTTCCTCTGATTTAGCAACGAGCAGTTTTTCAAACTGACCCTGCGGAAGAATTACTACCTGTCTGAATTGCTCATAATTCAGACCTATTAGCTCGATGGCTTTTTCTTCTACATCCTTTAAATGCGGATTTTCAAAAAATGGTGCATATTCTCCGCACTCTGTCATAAAAAATGCATTTTGTGTACTTGTTAAATTCACTCTCTTTTGTTGAAGTTTTCTTATGAATTTATACTTTTTACCTCTCACTTCAAAAATAAGCTCGACCTCTGTATCGTTGTCTGCAGCTGCAAACTGGCATCTCATAGCAAAGATGTCGCCTCTGCCTCCGCCGCTGCTTTTTCCATATAATGAATATGTGATTGCGTCAAGTATTACTGTTTTTCCCGCACCAGTTTTTCCTGAAATAAGAAATAACCCTGTTTGGTACAATTGTTCAAAATCTATAAACTGCTCTTCAAGATACGCTCCAAAAGCCTTAAATCTCAGGCTGATTAGTTTCACGAGAATTCCTCCTCTCCGCTTTTTGACAAAAGCTCAAGAAAGCTGTTTATCTGCTGTGGCTCTACTTCTGCATCAAAGTTTTCTTCAAAAAATTTATTAACAATGTCCAAAGGTGCCATGTTTCTGACCTCTTCCATTGTGAGAGTCGTTACTGAATCGCTTGCAGAAATACTTTTTCCTTCCAAAGCAATTAAATTAGGAAATATCGAACGAAAGCTCTCAAGCATTTCTATTCCGACATATTTGTCATTAACAATTACCTTAACATAATCCTCCGAAAATTCACTGTTTATCAGAGTGTCATATGCCCCCTCTATTACACAAAGATTATTAAGAGGAATTATGGGAATCTCACCTACTGTATCTGTTTGGGTATCATATATCAATACAAATTTATTCTGGTTTGCTTCCCCGATAGAATATTTGAGCGGTGAACCGCTGTAAAATATATTATCTGCCAGCTTTTGCTTTCTGTGAATATGCCCTAGCGCAACATAGGAAAACTCTTTGAATACCTGCTGTGAAATTATGTTTACCGTTCCGACAGCAGCACTTCTTTCTCCGTCAGAGAGCAGTGCACCTCCAACAAAAGAGTGCGAAAGCACAATATTGGCTTTCTTTCGGTCCATCTTTTCGCGAATTTCATCACAAACTACATTCATTGCATCCTCATAATTTTTTATCTCATGCTCAGGATATAAGTAGCGTGCTTCATCTATATTAAAATATGGTATTAAATAAAAATCAGCATCTTCAAATGATATTGGTTTTATATCTCTTTCCAACTTTCCACTTACAAACATCCTGCTCTTTGTTAAAAGCCTGCGCATTGAGGAAAGTCGTGCTGCACCGTCGTGATTACCTGCAATTACAAGCATAGGTGTTTTTAAATCAAGGCAAATTTCATTTACGATATCGTTGTAAAGTGCTATCGCTTCACTGTTTGAAACTGAACTGTCAAATATATCGCCGCTAACTGCAACTATATCTATGTTATTATCCCTAATAATACGGCTTAACATATTCTTAAAATGCCTGTGTTCGTCATGCATAGAAATATTATGAAGGCTAATTCCAAGATGCCAGTCTGACGTATGTAAAATTCGCATTTTAGTCTCTCTCCTGTTTCAGTTATAAAATTCCGTAGTGCTTCAGTGCAAAAGAAACTCCATCTTCGGCTACATTTTTTGTAATAAACTCAGCTGCATTCTGTACCTCAGCAGAACTGATACCCATTGCAACGCCATGACAAACATTATTTAGCATCTCAACGTCATTTATGCTGTCACCAAAAGCGTATGTATTTGAGAAAGGAATATCAAGCTTGTCCAGAATACTTTTAACTCCTGTACCTTTATTTATGCCATACATTGATACATCTGCAGAATAATGCATTCTGTGACGTTCGAAAACCAATTCTCCATTAAATACGCTTTTCAGTTCATCAAACTCTGAGTCAGTATTAAAGGTTACCAGAGCCTTATTTATTGTTGAAAAATCCATTTTATCCAAAGGTCTTAAATTATCTTTGCTGATACCGAAAATTTCAAGCATTTTAAGATATTTATCGCCCTCTGTGTCATTTGCATAAAAACACTGTTGATTTTCAAAGGAATATTGCAATTCTCTTTTTCCAAACTCGAGCATCGCTTTCTCATATAGTTCCTTTTTAAATGTAAGGTTCAGGAAAATCTCCTGCCCAACACTGGCATACGCTCCATTTGCGGCTATGTATCCGTCAAACTCAATGCAAGAATGTGGGACATAACTTAAAGACCTTGCTGTAGAAAGGCAAATTAAATACCCTTTTTCTTTTAATTTTTTCATAGCATTTTGAGTTTCTTCTGTTGGAGAAAATATATTTTGGCGTTCATCAACTAAAGTGCCATCATAATCAAAAAACGCTGCGCCCGTATATTTCATTTAAACACCCTCTTTTTCCTACCATAAGTGTTACTTAACTATCTGATAATAAGTTAATTATAAACCTTAATATGATAAATATCAAGGTTTATAATTAACTTATCTCAACTTTAATAGTTTCCTGATATTTACCTTGATTTTTTCTGTAAAGCTAAGTGGCTTTATAGCTTTTTTGGTAATAAGAGTAACACATCCCATCTCCTCTCCGTTACAGTATATATACATATGTCCGCCAATTGTCCCTTTCTTTTGCGGAGGCTGAATGTTTTCAGTTTCAATTTTCGTGGTAATAACTTCACTTCCCCCCACTGTAATTTTGTAATCATCGGCATATATCAAATCAACACTTCTGCCATTTTCTTTATCGTATGTAAAACTATAGGCTTTATCACCCTTTTGGGCAATTTTCTTCGCAGTGTAATTTGAAAAACCATCATCGAGAAGTTTCTCATGGTCATTCCAATCATCAGGAGCATTTAACGTAACACATATCAATAATTCTCCGTTACGCTCTGCACTGCTTACAAGACACCTGCCTGAAATTTTAGTATAACCTGTCTTTACACCGTTGCACCCATCATATCGCCATAATAATTTATTATGATTTTTAAGTGCCCTGTCCCACTTTTCTCCCTTCATGGGAATTGAGTATGTTTTTGTTGAAACTATTTCTCTGAACTTT